>JBKJII010000387.1:0-11633 GCA_046598505.1 Caulobacter sp.
GACCGGGGTCAGCGGCTCAAAGGCGGCCTTGGCGTCGCCCAGCACGACCTCGACCATCCGCTGGACCAGAACGCGTTCGATCGTCGTGTAGGGTCGGCCCTCGATGCGCATCGCCGCTGTGCCGCGACGGCCGCCGAGCAGCACGTCGACAATCGAGTAGATCAGGTTGGAGTCGACCGTTAGCAGGCCGTAGTTGTCCAGCTCCTCGGCCCGGAACACAGACAGGATGGCCGGCAGCGGAATCGAGTTCAGGTAGTCGCCGAACCGGATCGAACTGATGTTGTCGAGGCTGACCTCGACGTTGTCGCTGGTGAAGTTGCGCAGCGAGGTGGTCATCAGCCGGACCAGCCGGTCAAAGACGATCTCGAGCATCGGCAGACGCTCGTAAGAGACCAGCGCCGAGTTGATGATGGCCCGGATGCCGGTGCGTTCGGAGGCGTCGTCGTCGCTGAGGTCAAAGCCCAGCAGGCTGTCGATTTCGTCCTGGTTGAGGATCCGCTCGGAGCCGATCAGCGCATCGTCGTGGCCGGCCGCGTCCCAATCGGCGCCGGGCGCGGCGGCGGCGGCTTCGGGCGGCGGAGCGTTCTCCTGCGCCCACTGGGCCATCGCGGCCTGATCGTCGGACTCGTCTGCCATGCGTCGCGCTACGGCCAGGCCAGGAGGCCTAGCTGATCAGCATCTCCTCGATCAGGACGGCGTTGACCTTGGTCGGGGCGGCCACCAGGTTCACCCGGCGGAGAATTTCCATGCGCAGCTGGTAGCTGCCCTGACTGCCCTGAAGATCTTCCGGACGCAGTTCGCGCAGGAAGGTCTGCAACATGTCCTGCAGGCGCGGCATGTTCGGGTTGAGCACCTCGGCGGCCTCTTCGTCCGGCAGCTCGAACGTCAGCTTGAGCTTAAGGAAGGTCGGCTTTCCGGTCGCCGTCTGCATGTTCACCAGGATGTCGGGCAGGGTGTAGAACACCACGCCGTCGGGACCTTCCTTGACCACGGGCGCGCCGGCTTCCGGCTTCTCGCCCTTGCTGTGGCCACCCTCCTTCTTCTTCGGCTTCTTGGGCTTCTCACCGTGAGCCCCTGCCTCTTCCGCCGGCTTGGGCTTCATGAACATGAAGGCGCCCGCGCCGCCGCCGCCCAGCACCAGAACGGCTGCCACGCCGGCGATGATCAGCATCTTCAGCGGGGGCTTCTTCTTGCCCGCCGTCGCGCCGTCTTCGCCTTCGGCCGCGCCCTCACCTTCGGGGGCGGCTTCAGCTTCCTTGACCTTGTCTTTGGCCACGCGCGCGGCTCCCTGGAATCCCTGTCATCCTTTCATGGGTTCACGTTGGTTAAGGATCGGTTTTGAAAGGCGGCCGAATACGCCCGGCAAGAACCGCCGGGCGGCCGCCGTTAACCATTCTCATCACTGAAATCATTGCGCTTTTGGACTGGCCCGAAGGTTGCAGGACATCGGCTGTCGCAATCCGCGTCGAAATCGCTCAGGGAGACTGTTCATGGACAACGCGATGTACGTCGCCCTGTCGCGCCAGATGACGCTGCAGCGCGAACTCAATATCGTCGCCAACAACATCGCCAACGTCGACACGACCGGGTTCAAGGTCGAGGGCACGATGGTCAAGACCGAGCCTTCCACCGGGGCGAAGATGGTCGACGGTCCGGCAAGCCTGAAGTTCGTCATCGACGACGGCGTGACCCGCGACTTCAGCCAGGGCGTCCTGCGACAGACGGGCGGCTCGTTCGATCTGGCCATCGAGGGCCAGGGCTTCTTCAAGGTCGAGACGGCGGCCGGCGAACGCTACACCCGTGACGGCCGCTTCACGCTCAGCCCCGAGGGCAAGCTGACCACCCAGGCCGGCGACGCGGTGCAGGGCGAAGGCGGCGAGATCGTCGTCAATCCGGAACTGGGCCCGGTGGCCATCGCCGCCGACGGCACGGTCAGCCAGGGCGCCGCCAAGGTCGGCAAGATCGCTGTCGTCACCTTCGACGACCTCTCGAGCCTGTCCAAGACGGGCGACAACCAGTTCCGCAATACCTCCAACCTGCAGCCCCAGCCGGCGTCCACGGCGCGTGTGCACCAGGGCATGCTGGAGGGCAGCAACGTCAATTCGATCCTGCAGGTCACCCGCCTGATCGAAATCAGCCGCGCCTACGAGAGCATGGCTCGAACCATTGAGAATTCCGCCGAACTGTCCCGTCGCTCCGTCGAGCGACTGGGGCGGGTCGCCTGAAGGAGTAACGACTGATGCAGGCACTTCGCACCGCCGCGACCGGCATGGCCGCCCAGCAGCTGAACGTCGAGGTCATCTCGAACAACATCGCCAACATGAACACCGTTGGCTTCAAGCGTCAGCGGGCCGAGTTCCAGGACCTGCTCTACCAGTCGCTCGAACGGGCCGGCGCGCAGTCGTCGGACCAGGGCACGGTTGTGCCGACCGGCATCCAGATCGGCGGCGGCGTGAAGGCCGGCAGCACCTACCGGATCACCGGCCAGGGCGCGCTGACCAGCACCGAGAACCAGTACGACCTGGCCATCCAGGGCCGCGGCTATCTCCAGGTGCTGATGCCGACCGGCGAGACCGCCTACACGCGCGCCGGCAACCTGTCGCTCAACGACCAGGGCCAGCTGGTGACCGAGGACGGCTACCAGATCCAGCCGTCGATCACGATCCCGCAGGATGCCGTCGATGTGACCATCTCCAAGTCCGGCCAGGTTCAGGTGACCAAGGCGGGCACGGCCGCGCCGGAAATCGCCGGACAGATCGAACTGGCGACCTTCGTCAACGAGGCCGGCCTCGAGGCCATGGGCGACAACCTGTACATGGAAAGCGGCGCTTCAGGCCCCGCCACGACGGGCGCTCCGGGCTCGACGGGCTTCGGCCAGCTGCTGCAGGGCTACACCGAGGCCTCGAACGTCGATGCGGTCAGCGAAATCACCGCCCTGATCATCGCCCAGCGAGCCTACGAGATGAACTCCAAGGTCATCACCACGGCCGACGAGATGCTCCAGGCCGCCAACCAGGTGAAGTCATAATATGCGCCGCGCCCTCCTGACGGCGCTCTGCGGGGCGCTGATCGCCACGCCGGCGCTGGCCGGGTCGGTCAGCCTGAGAGCCGATGTGGCCGACGCCGACGGCCGGGTGACGCTGGGCGACCTGTTCGACGGCGCCGGTGGCGCTTCGGGCGTGGTGGTCGCGACGCGGGTCGGCCCCTCGGTGGTGCTCGACGCGGCGGCCGTGCAGGGTCTGGCACGTCGTTCGGGCCTCGACTGGAGCAACCCGCAGGGCCTGCGCCGCATCGTCGTTCGCGGCGGCGCGTCGGAAGCCGCGTCCGCCGGGCCGCAGCGCGGCAATGTCCAGGTTCTGGCCTGGACGCGAAGCCTCAACGCCGGCGACGTCATTCAACCGGAAGACATGACCTGGACCAAGGTCGCCGGCGCGCCGTCAGATGCGCCGCGCGACGCCGACGCGGTCATCGGCATGACCGCGCGACGCCCCCTGCGCGAAGGCGCGGTGGTCGGGATGCGCGATGTCGCCGCCCAGCAGGTAATCAAGACCGGTGACATGGTCCAGGTGACCTGGTCCGACGGCGGCATCAGCCTGACGCTCCAGGCGAAGGCCCTCGGCGCCGCCTCGGTCGGCCAGAGCTTCAGTGTTCAGAATCCCGCCTCGAAGAAAGTCATCGAGGCGGTCGCGACCGCACCCGGACAGGCCGTCACCGGTCCCGAGGCGCAACGGCTGAAAGCCGCCGGCTCTCCCCAGTACGCCGCCCGCTAGAGGATCAGTTCCATGCGTATCGCCGCTCTCGCCATTATCGCCCTCGTCCCGCTGTCCGCCTGTTCGACCGTCAAGGAGGCCGTCTCCGGCCCGCAGCTGGCGCCGATCGGCTATCCCTCGGCCCTGGTGCCGCAGGACCAGACCGTCCTCGCCGCGCAGACCACCAACCCGCAGCCGGCCAGCGCCAACTCGTTGTGGCGCACCGGCGCCCGCGCCTTCTTCGTCGATCAGCGCGCCTCGCGCACCGGCGACATCCTCACCGTGCAGATCGATATCGACGACTCGGCCCGGACCCAGAACAACTCGACCACGTCGCGCACGGCCAGCCAGACCATGGGTTTCCCCCACCTGTTCGGGCTCGAGAGCTCGATCGGGAAAATTCTGCCGGGTGGCTTTGATCCTTCCGCAGCCCTCGAAACCGGGTCGACCAGCGCCAAGGCGGGCGCGGGCGCGGTCACCCGCTCGGAAAAGATCAGCCTGACCGTCGCCGCTGTCGTCACCGGCGTGTTGCCGAACGGCAACCTGGTCATCCAGGGCACGCAGGAAGTCATGACCAATGGCGAACTGCGCCGCCTGACCGTGTCTGGCATCGTGCGGCCGGAGGACATCTCCGCGGCCAACACCGTCAAGCACACCCAGATCGCCGAAGCCCGCATCGCCTACGGCGGCCGCGGCGACATCAGCCGGGTGCAGCGGACGCCCGCCGGACAGGCTGTGGTGGAGCGGTTCACGCCGTTCTGACGCCGGCCCTGGTAAGCCCGCGTTAACAAATGTGAACCTTGTGGGCCCGGGCGCGTTGCTTCCTCGTGGAGGAGGCGTCTCATGCCCCGGACATTGCCCGTTCTGATCGCCCTGACCTGCCTGGCCCTCGGCAGCTGTGTGTCGCGCCCCGTCGCGCCCGGCTTCGCCTGGAGCTACCAGAACAACGCCGGCGAAGGTCCCAAGCTCGCCTATGGCGCGCCCGCGTCGGACGACGTGGTTCTGATGATGACCTGCGAGCCCGGCGCCCAGCGTGTCGATGTCTCGCTGATGGGTGGCTCGCCGAAAAGCGGCCTGATCCTCACCTCGGGCGACGCGCGTCAGGCGCTCAAGGCCGATCTGGTCGCCTCACCGGCCATGGGCCAGATGGTGCAGGCCTCAGCCCATACCCAGTCGGCCCCGCTCGCGCGCTTTGCCCGCACCGGCGACCTGTCGCTGGTCGATCGCGGACGGACGGTCAATATGGACGCCTCACCGCTGGAACGCGCCGGCGTCAGCCGTTTCTTCGCCGCCTGCCGCGCCTGACCTGGAGCATTTTCCGGCGAAGTGGATACCGGTTCGCCGCCAGAAAATTCGACAAAACAATAGATTAGAGCATTTCGCCGATCCAGCTGGAGCGGAAAATGCTCTAGGCCCGGCGCCCGGCCGTGCTGACGTTGCTCACCCCGAGCGCGGTCAACGCCCCGGCGGCGATGCCCTCGGCGTCGAGGCCGGCCTGGGCGTACATCAGGTCCGGCTTGTCCTGGTCCTGGAACACATCCGGCAGCACCAGGGTGCGGACCTTCAGGCCACGATCCAGCGCACCGTGCGCGGCGAGGGCCTGCAGCACGAAAGCGCCGAAGCCGCCCATGGCGCCTTCTTCCACCGTGATGATGGCTTCGTGCTCGCGGGCCAGTCGCAGGATCAGATCGATATCCAGCGGCTTGGCGAAGCGGGCGTCGGCGACCGTGGTCGACAGGCCGCGCGCGGCCAGCAGATCGGCGGCCTTGAGGCTTTCTGACAGGCGCGTACCGAACGAGATGATGGCCACGCTGGTCCCCTCGCGGACGATGCGGCCCTTGCCGATCTCCAGAGGCTTATTGACGGCCGGCATTTCCAGGCCGCTGCCCTCGCCGCGCGGATAGCGGAATGCGCTGGGCCGGTCGTCGATTTCCGCGGCGGTCGCGACCATGCGGGCCAGCTCGACCTCATCGGCGGCGGCCATCAGGATCATTCCAGGCAGGGCGCCCATGAAGCCGACATCGAAGCTGCCGGCGTGCGTTGGACCGTCAGCGCCGACCAGACCGGCCCGGTCCATGGCGAATCGCACCGGCAGACGCTGGATGGCCACGTCGTGGACCACTTGGTCGTAACCGCGCTGCAGGAAGGTCGAATAGATGGCGCAGAAGGGCTTCATGCCGTCTGCGGCCATGCCGGCGGCGAAGGTCACGGCGTGTTGCTCGGCGATGCCGACGTCGAACATGCGGTCAGGGAAGGCCTTGCCGAACAGGTCCAGGCCGGTGCCCGATGGCATGGCGGCGGTGACGGCGACAATGCGCTCATCCTTCTCCGCTTCCTTGACCAGGGCCTGGGCGAACACCTTGGTGTAGCTGGGCGGGCCGGCGGCGGCCTTGGCCTGCTCGCCGGTGACGACGTTGAACTTGACCACCCCGTGGTACTTGTCCGCCGCGTTCTCGGCCGGGGCGTAGCCCTTGCCCTTCTGCGTCACGACGTGGACCAGCACCGGCTTGCCGTCGAACTCGCGGGCGTTCTTCAGCACCGGGACGAGGGCCTCCATGTCATGCCCGTCGATCGGACCGATGTAGTAGAAGCCCAGCTCCTCAAAGAAGGTGCCGCCGGTGACCATGCCGCGGGCATACTCTTCAGCCTTGCCGAGGGCCTTCTGCACCGGCTTGGGGAAGGCGCCGGCGACCTGCTTGCCGAGCTTGCGCAGGGACTGGTAGCCGCCGCTGGAGACCATCCGGGCCAGATAGGCGCTCATCCCTCCCACGGGCGGGGCGATCGACATGTCGTTATCGTTGAGGATGACGATGAGTTGTTTGGTGGTTTCAGCCGCGTTGTTCATCGCCTCATAGGCCATGCCCGCGCTCATCGAGCCGTCGCCGATGACCGCCACGACCTTGTTGGTCCCGCCCTTGGCGTCGCGGGCCGCGCAGAAGCCGAGCGCCGCGGAGATCGAGGTGGCCGCGTGAGCCGCGCCGAACGGGTCGTACTCGCCCTCGGCCCGCTTGGTGAAACCCGACAGGCCGCCACCCGTCCGCAAAGTGCGCATACGGTCGCGGCGTCCGGTGAGGATCTTGTGCGGATAGGCCTGGTGGCCAACGTCCCAGATGACGATGTCCTTCGGGGTCTCGAAAATGTGGTGCAGGGCCACGGTCAGTTCGACCACGCCGAGACCCGCCCCGAGGTGACCGCCGGTCACCGAGACCGCATCGATCATTTCCGCCCGGACTTCGTCCGCCAGCTGCTTCAGCTCGCCCACGGAATAGCCGCGTGTGTCGGCGGGCGAGGCAATTTTGTCGAGCAGCGGCGTAACGGGGGGCATGAAAAATCCGTCGTTTACGAATACCCGCGACGAAAGCGCGGTTACGAGTTGCGGTCCAGCACGAAATCGACGGACGCCCGCAAGGTTGCAGCCCGCTCGCCGAACATGTCGAGATGGGCGCGGGTCTGGTCGGCCAGATGAGCCACCCGTTCCTTCGCCGCGTCGATCCCGAGCAGCGTCACATAGTTGGTTTTGCCCAGCGCCGCATCCTTGCCGCCGGCCGCCTTGCCTAATGTCTCCGGATCACCTTCAGCATCGAGCAGATCGTCGACGATCTGGTAGGCCAGGCCCAGATCCTGTGCAAAAGCCATCAAGGCGCTTCGCTCGGCATCCTGGGCGTGGGCGATGATCAGCGGGATCTCGAAAGCGAAGGCGATCAGGGCGCCGGTCTTGAGCCGCTGCATCCGGGCGACGCCGCCGAGGTCCTCGCGAACCCCCAGCAGATCGATCATCTGACCGCCGGCCATCCCCTGGGCGCCGGACGCCAGGGCCAGCCGGCGAACGAGCTCGGCGCGGATGTGGCCGTCGGGATGGGTGTCAGGATGGGCCATGATCTCGAACGCCGCCGTCTGCAGGGCGTCGCCGGCGAGAATGGCGGTGGCTTCGTCATACTGCCTGTGGACGGTCGGCCGACCGCGACGGACGTCGTCGTCGTCCATGGCCGGCAGGTCGTCATGGACCAGGCTGTAGGCGTGAATGCATTCCAGCGCGCAGGCGGCCCGCAGAACCGGCCGCTCGGGCAGGTCGAACATCTTGCCGGTTTCGATGGCGAAGAATGGCCGCAGCCGCTTGCCGGGTCCGAGGGCCGCGTAGCGCATCGCCTCCATCAGCCGCGTTTCGGGACCGTCGGCCCGGGGCAGTAGGGCGTCGAGCGCCACCGTCACGACATCGGCGGTCTCGGCGATACGGTGGGCCAGACTCACGAGAAGTCGGCCGGCTCGACGCCGCTCGCACCGCCCTGGCTGAGCACGACCTTCTCCACGCGCAGCCGCGCCTGTTCCAGCCGGGCCTCGCAATGGGCTTTCAGCGCCGCGCCGCGCTCATAGATCGAGATCGATTCCTCCAGCGGCGCGGAGCCCGATTCCAGCCGCTGGACGATTTTCTCCAGCTCGGCGAGGGCTTCCTCGAAGCTCATGGCGGCCGTGGCGGGATCGATGGCGGAAGCGTCGGTCATGTCGTGTTCCAGGAGAGTCCCGCCAACCTAAAGACGCGGGACAAGGGGGGCAATCAGCCGATTCCCCCGTGAGGTTAATTCCGCTCGAAGCGCCGGGCCCGCCAGTAGCGGAAACCCTGGTCCTGCGTGCAGCGCCAACCCTGTCGTTTCAGGGCCTCGCCGATCATCGTGTTGAAGAAGCCGTGAGCGACGACCAGCACGTCCTGGCCGTCGCGGGACAGGTCGGCCAGCACGCCGGCGGCTTCGTCGGCCCGCGCCTCGGCCTGGGTGCGGCTTTCCTCGCCGTTGTGGTGATCGAAGAACCACCACCAGAAGCGCGAGATGAAGCCCCAGACACGCGGCGACAAGTGCAGCCAGGCCGGAAACGGCGGCGGCGGCAGCGGCGCCTCGATGAACATTGGATCGCGGGCGAAAGCTTTGCCGGCGCAGACGGCCTGTGCGGTTTCCTGCGAGCGCGGCCGGGTCGAAGCGATGATCGCCCCTGCGCGGCAGGCGACCGCTTTCAAATCGTCAGGCGCCGTCTGGCCCTGTCGCAGGCCCCTGGTCTCATAAACCGCCCACCATTTGCGGTAGCCCTCGGCGTTCAGCAGGATCTTGCGCGAGAGGTCGGGTTCGCCGTGGCGTGCGAGAATCACCGCACCCGGACGGGCGAGGTCTGATCTCGTCATGGCGCCGTCTGCGGTCAGTACCTCGACCATGATCCCCCAAAGGCTGCCTGGCTAACGCCGCGCGTGACGCGAGCCGTTCCCCCGGCGCCCCGTCATGCCTCCTGCAAGGCCTTCACATGCGCCACGGCGGATCGCCCCAGCGCCTCCAAGTCGTAGCCACCCTCGAGGGACGACACAACCCGGCCCCGCGAGCGGGTCCGCGCGACAGAGAGGATGGCCCGGGTCGCCCAGGCGAAATCCTCGGCCTCCAGCGACTGGCTGGCCAGCGGATCGCGGGCATGGGCGTCGAAGCCGGCGGAGATCAGGATCAGGTCCGGCTCAAAGGCGTCGAGGCGGCCCATCAGCCCCTCGAACACCGTGCGCCACTTTTCGCGAGGCGCGTGGGGACCGACCACGCCGTTGACGATGTTGCCGACGCCGGTCTCGGACGGCGCGCCGGAGCCGGGATAGAGCGGCCGCTGGTGGATCGAGGCGAGGAACAGGGTCGGGTCGTGCTCGAAGGCCGCCTGGGTTCCGTTCCCGTGGTGGACATCGAAGTCGACCACCGCCACCCGAGCCAGTCCGGCCGCCTGCGCCGCCCGCGCTGCGACGGCGAGGTTGGAATAGATGCAGAAGCCCATGGCCTGCTCAGGCTCGGCATGGTGACCGGGCGGGCGAACGGCGCAGAAGGCGCGGTCGATCGCGCCGGCCGCGACAGCCTGAACGGCGGCGATCGCCGCACCGGCGGCGCGTTGGGCAGCTTCGAGACTGCCGGTGTTCATCGCCGTGTCCGGGTCGAGCCGGACCAGACGACCCGCCTGCCCCGCCGCCTTGATCCCGTCGAGGTAGGCGCGGCCGTGCACACGCTGCAGGTCGGCGTCTTCGGCCCGCGGCGCTTCGCGACGGTCCAGATCAAGGGTCGAG
This sequence comes from Caulobacter sp., assembly GCA_046598505.1. Classification (GTDB taxonomy): domain Bacteria; phylum Pseudomonadota; class Alphaproteobacteria; order Caulobacterales; family Caulobacteraceae; genus Caulobacter. The sequence goes on from JBKJII010000387.1 coordinate 9,820, forward strand.
TCGTCAGCCAGGGCGTCCAGCACCGCACCCAGCCGTTCGGGCCGTTCGGCATGGCCTGCGCCCTGGTCGTGGCCGAGCATCGCCGGGTGGGTGTAAAGTGCGAGGGTCATGGGCTCAGGCTACAGCCTCCTTGCAGCGACGGAAGCGCCTTCGTCGACGCGTGATACGGTCATCGCGTCCAGAACCAGAGACCACCCATGCGCCTGATCCCGCTGTTTCTCGCCCTTTCGATCGGCCTGGTGCTGTCTGGGCCAACGACCGCCGCGCCTGCGCCGGCGCCGGCGCCTGCTGCCGCTGCCGCCTGGAGCGAGGCTGGACCCTACAAGGTCGCCCTGCTGTATGGCGAATGGCGCGATGCCCGCCGGGACCGGATCGTGCCCTACCTGATCCGCTACCCCGAGGGCGCGACGGGTCCGGTCCCGGTGATCATCTTCTCGCATGGTTTGGGCGGCGGCCGGGCCGGCGCGGCCTACTACGCCAACCATCTGGCCAGCCACGGCTATGTGGTGGTCAACGTGCAGCATCCGGGCTCCGATGTTTCCATCTGGAACGGCATCCGCCCCGACCTGGGCAACGTCGACCAGGCCGCCCTTGCACGCGTCACGGCCGACCCGATGGTGACCATCAACCGCTTCCTCGACATTCCCTTCACGCTTGACCAACTGACCGCAATGAACGCGGCGGACGGCCCGCTCAAGGGGCGGATGGACCTGGCCAGGATCGGCATGTCCGGGCACAGCTTCGGCGCGGTGACGACCCAGGCCATGGCCGGCCAGATCTATCCCAATGGCAGGTCCCTGCCGGAGCCGCGGTTCAAGGCCTTCCTCGCCATGAGCCCCTCGCCGTCGCGGGACGGGAACAACGACCGGGCGTTCGGCGGGCTCTCCCGACCCTTCCTCTCGCTCACGGGCACCGAGGACAGCTTCACCATCCGATCCGATGAGTCCGGCGCCGAGGTGGTGGCCGGTCGCCAGCAGCCCTTCGCTCACCTCGGCGGCCCGTCGATGCTGGTGCTGCTGACCGGCGGCGACCACATGGTCTTCTCCGGCCGGCAGGAGGTCGGCGGCGCGCCAAGGCCGCACGATGCGCGCCATCGCGAGATCATTCTGGCCGCCTCCCTGGCTTGGTGGGATGCCTGGCTGAAGGATGACCCCCCCGCCCTCGCGTTTCTGCAGGACGGCGGCATGGCAGGCTTCGCCGGCGCAGACGCGACGGTCGGCTGGCGCGGGCCGGATCGCTAGGTCGGCGCTTGCAAGGCCGGCGGCGAGCGCTATTCAAACCCTATGCCCGACCCCACGATCCGCCGCGCTGGTCCCGACGACGCCGAGGCCCTGAGCCGCATCGGCGCGGAGACCTTCACCGAGACCTTTGGCCATCTTTATCCGCCACAGGATCTCGCCGACTTCCTTCTCTACGCTTACGGCCTGGAGCGCACGCGCAAGGACCTGGCCGACCCGGCGACGGCGTCCTGGCTGGTCGAGGCTGATGGCGCGGTGGTCGGCTATGCCCTCGCCGGCCCCTGCGACCTGCCGCATGACGAGGTCACCCCGGCCTGTGGCGAGCTGAAGCGGCTCTATGTGCTGAAGCGCCTGCAGGGCGACGGAACCGGCGGCCGGCTGCTGGCCGAGGTGCTGGCCTGGCTGGAGCGAGACGGCCCGCGCCGCCTGTGGATAGGCGTCTGGTCCGAGAACCTGGGCGCCCAGCGGCTCTACGCCCGGATGGGCTTTACCAAGGTCGGCGAGTACGACTTCGTCGTCGGCCGGACCCGCGACCGCGAGTTCATCCTGCGTCGGGGGTGAGGCTGGACTTGGCCG
>JBKJII010000262.1:0-7071 GCA_046598505.1 Caulobacter sp.
TCTCCACCTGCGTCCAGCTCACCTTGGAGCGGTCGCCGCGGCAGTCCGCGCGCTTGGTGACAAAGTTGTAGATGCCGCCCTTGCCGGTCTCCGGGTCGCCCGGGTACCAGTTCTGCACGGTGGAATATTTGATCTCGGCGTCGTCCAGGGTGATCAGCTCGACCACGGCGGCGTGCAGCTGGTTCTCGTCGCGCATCGGGGCGGTGCAGCCCTCGAGGTAGGAGCAATAGGAGCCCTTGTCGGCGATGATCAGGGTCCGCTCGAACTGGCCGCTGTCCTTGGCGTTGATGCGGAAATAGGTGCTGAGCTCCATCGGGCAGCGCACGCCCGGCGGGATGTAAACGAAGCTGCCGTCGCTGAAGACCGCGCTGTTGAGGCAGGCGAAATAGTTGTCGCTGACCGGCACGACCGAGCCGAGGTACCTCTTGACCAGCTCGGGGTGTTCGCGGATCGCCTCGCTGATCGGGCAGAAGATCACCCCGACGGCGGCCAGCTCCTTCTTGAAGGTGGTGACCACGCTGACGCTGTCGAACACCGCGTCCACGGCGTAGCGCGGCGCGCCCTGCACGCCGGCCAGCACTTCCTGCTCACGCAGGGGGATGCCGAGCTTCTTGTAGGTCTCGAGGATGTCCGGATCGACCTCGTCCAGGCTCATCGGCCCGGCCTTCTGCGAGGGCGCGGCGTAGTAGTAGGAGTCCTGGTAGTCGATCTTCGGATAGTTGACCTTGGCCCAGTCGGGCTCTTCCAGCGCCAGCCAGCGCTCGAAGGCCTCAAGCCGCCAGGCCAGCATCCATTCCGGCTCGTCCTTCTTGGCCGAGATGAACCGCACGATGTCGGCGTTCAGGCCCTTAGGGGCGAAGTCCTGCGCAATGTCGGTGACGAAGCCGTGCTGGTACTTTTCCAGCTCGGCGACGGCCTGCACGGTTTCCTTGACGGCGGCCATTACGCAACTTCCTTCCGGCGCGCCGTGTGGCGCGCATACGCTTCCAGCCAGACATCGCCGGCGCGGATCCAGTCCTGTTCCGATGAGTCCCAACCGCCGCTGATACGGATGGCGGCCGGCGCCAGATCAGCCCGCCCCATGGCCGTGACCACGTCGCTGGGCTTCATCTTGCCGGACGAGCAGGCGGGGCCGGCGCTGATCATCACCCCGGCCAGGTCCAGGCCCATGACCTGCATCTGGGCGTCGAATCCGGCGACGGCAAAGCCGAGGGTCTGCGGCAGGCGCGGCGCGCCCTTGCCGAGGATGGTCGCGCCAACGGCCTCCACCCGATCCTGCAGCGCATCGCGCCAGCCCATTTGGGCGGCGATCGCGTCCAGATCGCGGGCTGCGGTGTCGCAGGCCGCACCGAACCCGGCGATGCCGGTGAGGTTCTCGGCCCCCGCGCGGCGGCCACGCTCCTGTCCGCCGCCGTGCAGACGGCGGACAAGCGTCGCCCGCGGCCCGGCGGCCAGGGCGCCGACGCCGAATGGCCCGCCGAGCTTGTGCGCGGCCAGGGCCAGGGTGTCGGCGCCCTGGGCATTGAAGTCGATGGCGATCTTGCCGGCGGCCTGAACGGCGTCGACATGCAGCCAGCCACCCGCCGCGCGGACCAGTGCGGAGGCCTCGGCCACCGGCTGGATCACGCCGGTCTCGTTGTTGGCCAGCATCAGGCAGACCAGCGGCTTGCCGCCCCTGGCCAACGCCAGCGCCAGCCAGGCCAGATCGGCGACGCCGTCGGCGTCCACCGGCCAGACCTCGACCGGCACCCCGGCCGCGCGGACATTCCCGGACACCGCGCCATGCTCGGTCGCGCCTAGCAGGATGCGGTCATAGCCCGCCGCCACGGCGCTCTCGATGGCCAGGGCGTTGGACTCGGTCCCGCCGCTGGTGAAGGTGATCGAGCCGGGCAGCACGCCGACCAGCGTCGCCACCTGGGCTCGCGACGCCTCGATCAGCGAGCGGGCGGCCCGGCCGGCGGCATGCACCGACGAGGGATTGCCGCCGATCTCCAGCGCCCGCACCACCGCGTCCTTCGCCTCGGGGCGGACGGGGGCGGTGGCGTTGTAGTCGAGATAGACGGTCACACGGCCTCCGGTACGACCGCGCCGAGCTTGCCCGACAGCACGTCAGCCAGCGACACGGAGGCCAGATAGTTGTGCAGCTGGCGGCCCATCTCTTCCCACAGATCGTGGGTCATGCAGCGCTCGCCGCCCAGCATGCAGCCGCGCCCGGCGGGCTTGCCGCAACGGGTGGCGCGCAGGGGCTCGTCCACAGCCAGCACGATATCGGCGATATTGGTCTCGCTGGCCGAGGTCGCCAGGCGATAGCCGCCGCCCGGACCGCGCACGCTCTTTACCAGCCCGCGACGGCGCAGACGGGCGAACAGCTGCTCGAGGTAGGACAGGGAAATCTGCTGCCGGGCCGCGATGTCGGCAAGCGACACCGCGCGCACCTGATCATCCGACCCCTGCCGACCCGCGAGGTCGGTCATGGCCATCACGGCGTAGCGGCCTTTGGTGGACAGGCGCATGGCGAGATTCCCTGGCATCCGGCGCGCGGCCTGTGCTAAGGCCGCGCCTCGCCCGCAAGGCCTTGTCGAAAGACTGGCGCGGACGTGGGTGATCTAGGAAAACCAAGCGCAGTGGTCAAGTATTCCACGGCTCGGCAAGACGGGAAAAATCGCATGCCTGAAGTGGTGCTCACCGGCGCGGCCGGCCGGATCGAAGGGCGTTATTCGCCCGGCAAGCGCGAGAACGCGCCGATCGCCCTGATCCTCCACCCGCACCCGCGCGCCGGCGGTCACATGAACCACCCGGTGTCGGTGCAGCTCTATCACCTGTTCATGAAGCGCGGCTTCTCGGTGCTGCGCTTCAACTTCCGCGGCGTGGGCCGCAGCCAGGGCGAGTTCGACGCCGGCATCGGCGAGCTGGCCGACGCGGCCACCGCGCTCGACTGGCTGCAGGCCGCCAACCCCCAGGCCAGCCAGTTCTGGGTCGCGGGCTACAGCTTCGGCGCCTACATCGGCATGCAGCTGCTTATGCGCCGCCCCGAGACCGACGGCTTCATCAGCGTCTCGCCGCCGACCAACATGTACGATTTCAGCTTCCTGGCCCCCTGCCCCGCCTCGGGCCTGTTCCTGCACGGCACCAATGACACCGTCGTCCCGCCGGTCGAGGTCGAGCGCGTGGTGTCCAAGCTGCGCACCCAGAAGGGCATCGTCATCGACTACGAACTGGTCGAGGGCGCGACCCATTTCTGGGCCGAGCACCTGCCGGAAGTCGAAAAGCGCGTCGGGGCCTATCTCGACAAGCGCCTGGAAGCCGAACCGGCCTGATCTCCGGGAGCTGAGCCATGAACCTCGACGCCATCGCCATCGGCGTGAACCCGCCCGAAGACGTCAATGTCATCGTCGAGGTGCCGATCGGCGGCGAGCCGATCAAGTACGAGCTCGACAAGGACGCGGGGGTGCTGGTGGTCGACCGGTTCCTCTACACGGCCATGCGCTATCCGGGGAACTACGGCTTCATCCCCCACACCCTGTCCGGCGACGGCGACCCGGTCGACGTGATCGTGGCCAACACCCGCGCCATCGCGCCGGGCGCGGTGATGAGCTGCCGCATCGTCGGGGTGCTGTTGATGGAAGACCAGGCCGGCATCGATGAGAAGCTGATCGCCGTGCCGTCCTCGCACCTGACGGCCCGCTACGACAATGTCCGCGAATACACCGACCTGCCGCAGATCACCCTCGACCAGATCGAGCACTTCTTCCGCCACTACAAGGACCTCGAGCCCGGCAAATGGGTCAAGGTCAAGGGCTGGGGCGACGCGGCCCTGGCGCGGCAGATGGTGCTCGAGGGGATCGAGCGGGCGAAGGGGCACGAGAAGCGCTAACGCTTCCCGTCATCGTCGGACTTGTTCCGACGACCCAAGCGCACCTTGCAGGCAGTTGGTTCACCGGCGAGATCGCGTCCGGTTCTTGAGCACTGAGTTCTTGGGTCGTCGGAACAAGTCCGACGATGACGGATATTGGAGTGCCTGTTACGCCCCCAACAACCCCGCGATCTTGCCCACCGTGTTCCAGTTGCGCCCGGTCGAGGTCAGCCCCAGCGCCTTCCTGCCGAACACCAGCGCCGCCTTCGAATCCGCAATCCCGTCGCCGAAGAAGGCGTAGACGCAGCGGTCGCCCGCCTCGATCCGCTCGCCGGGCGTGGCGGCCGCGCGGATCATCGCGAGCATCTCCTGCGTGACCGCCTCGCGGGCGACATTGGCGATGAACCGCGACGGCTCGCGTTCGGCCTCGTCCGGCATGGGATTGGCGTCGATCATTGCGCGCCATTCTGCCGGGCCGCGCACGATGTACTTCGTCGTGAGGCCCAGGCGCTTCTCGCTCTCGGCCTCCAGCAAGGCCTCCAGCGCAGCGTCGGTCTGTTTCCCCGCCGCGAACACCACGTTGCCGCTCTGCAGCAGGGTCTTCACCTGCGTGAAGCCGAGCGCCTCGACCATGGCCTTGAGATCGGCCATCGGGACCTTCTTGTTGCCGCCGACGTTGACGCCGCGCAGCAGGGCGATCCGCATCGTCATGGTCAGTACAGCAGGAACGGCTTGCGGGCCTCGATCCAGGCCTGCTCGTCGGGAACGGTCAGGGCGTCGAGATCGGCCGGCTTCGCCGCGCTGTCATCGACCCACTCCCGCAGGCCGGGGCCGCCGTTGATCACGTCGATGGCCAGCTTGTCGAACACGTACTCGTAGGGGAAATCCCGCCACAGATCGTAGTCGGGATACAGCTTGCGGATCGCCTTGAAGCCCAGGGCCTGGACCCGCCAGGGCTTGAACGCCTCGTGGTCATAGGCCGGGTCATCGACGTGGATCTGCACGCCGCTACACAGTTTGCCGACGTGCTTGTGGAAGGTCGGCTGGAATGCGATCTCGCGTAGCCGGCAGCCCTTCAGCCAATGCGGCGCCAGCGCCTGCATCCCGGCGATGACCTTGCGACCGTCGATGTCCGGCGCGCCAAACAGCTCCAGCGGCCGGGTGGTGCCACGGCCTTCGGAGAGGGTCGCGCCCTCCAGCATCACCGTGCCGGCATAGGCTCTGGCCATCGACAGGTTCGGGGCGTTGGGGCTGGGGTTGATCCAGCTGCGCACGCCCAGCGGCCAGCCGTAGCCGGGCGCGGCGGCGGGGTCATAGCCCTCCATCTCGATCACGCGGTAGTCGACCTTCAGCCCTTTGCTGGCGATGAACCAGTGGCCCAGCTCGCCCAGCGTCAGACCATGGCGCATGGGCAGCGGCCCGGCGCCGACGAAGCTTTCCCAGCCCGGCAGCAGGGTCAGGCCCTCGACCGGCCGCCCGGCAGGGTTGGGCCGGTCGAGCACCCAGACTTCCTTGCCGTGCTCGGCGGCGGCTTCCAGCACATAGAGCAGCGTGGTGATGAAGGTGTAGATGCGGCAGCCGAGGTCCTGCATGTCGACCAGGATCACGTCGAACGTGCCCATGGCCTGGCCGGTGGGCCGGCGGACCTCGCCGTAGAGGCTGAACACCGGGATGCCGTAGACCGGATCGGTGAAGTCCGGCGACTCCATCATATTGTCCTGCAGGTCGCCGCGCATGCCGTGCTGGGGGCCGAAGGCGGCGGTGATCTTGAGGTCCGGGCAGGCGCTCAGCGCGTCGATGGAGTGTGTCAGGTCCGCCGTCACCGACGCCGGATGCGCCAGCAGCGCCACGCGCTTGCCCGCCAGGTCGCTGCGCAGGGCAGGATCAGCAATCAGTCTGTCGAGGCCGAACTTCATGAGGGCTCCAGGTCGCAGACGAACGAGTCGGGGTGGTGGAAGTCCGGCTTACCCGGCGCATGGGCCAGCGCCCAGTAGGACGTGCGGCCCGAGGTCTCCTCGATGACCGCCGACAGGCCGAGCCGCCAGGGCGCCACCTGCGACAGCCCCTCGAGACCCGCCAGGTCGAGCGTAGCCACCAGCTCGTAGAGCCCCGCGCTCGCCCGCTGCGTCATGTGCTGCAACGAAACGCCTTCGAGCTGGGCCATGTCGCCGTCGCGATAGCCGGCGAAGCCGTAGGCGGCCCAGCGGTCCGACGGCGACAGATTGATCTCGGCATAACCGTCGCCGGTCCTCAGGAAGGCTTCGAAGCAGGTGGTCTTCCAGAGTTTGTCGGCGCGGGACCGTTCTTCGCGCTCCGGCAGGCTGAGACGGGTTAGATCGGCCGCCGCCACATAGCGCAACGCCAGGCTCGCCCCCGCCCCCCGCGCCAGATTGACCTCGATCCGCGAGACCGCGTCGCAGGGCGTATCGGGATGGCAGGTCAGGCTCAGCAGCATCGGCTAGACGCCGTCCGGCGGCGTCCAGCCGGGCTGGGTGTCAAACACCGCCACATCCGCCGCCACGCAGTCCCAGGCCGGCCGCGACCGGGCGAAGATGGCGACCTGAGGCTTCAGGGCTTCGGTCTCCACGGACGGGTCGAGCGTACCGAGCATGACTGTCATGAAACCCGGCATGCCCGTGTTGCGTCCAAAGAGCGGGCTGCCGCAGGTCGGGCAGAAGAGGCGGGTCACGGTGTTTCCCGCCTCGCTGGCCAGGTCGAAAGTTGCCGACGGTCCCGACAACCGCACGCCCTCGACCGCGAACATGGCGCCCGTGCTGTGCCCCGCGCCGGTGAGCCGCTGACAATCCCTGCAATGGCAATGGGCAACGACGACGGGCGAGCCGTCGATCTCGTAGCTGCAATCGCCGCACAGACATCGGCCAGTGAGCATGGATTTCCCCCTTTCCGGAGCCAGGCGGGCTTGTCGCCTGGTCGGCTTCCTTGGATAGCCCGCCCTTGACGCCGGTCAATGGCGGAGGCATTCAGCGACCCATGATCGCCCGTCGCGCCCTTTGCAGCCTCTATTACGCCCGCTCGTCCTGACGAGCGGCTGTGCGATCGCATGCCGCCCAAAGCCGGCGGCATGCTCTGAACCTTCCAGCAGATTGTCTCCGGCCTCACCCTGAGGAGACGTTTCCATGCTCGCGACCTTGAACCCCTCCCCGCCCGACGTGCTAGAGCCGTCCGCGCAAGGAGACTCCGTTCCGATGACCGCCGAC
>JBKJII010000172.1:0-3331 GCA_046598505.1 Caulobacter sp.
TGGCCTTGAGGTTCGGGGTATCGGCGTCGACGGTCCAGCACTGGCCGTTGAAGTCGCGGCCGGTGCAGAGTTGCCAGCTGCCGCGCAGAACCCGCACCGACGTGATCTGGTCGTCCAGGCCGGATTCGTAGAGGTCGGGAATGGAGTCGCCGACTTCCAGTCGCATGCCGCGATAGTCCGGGTTCTCGTAGACGATCAGGCCGGTCGGCGCTCCGCCGCCTCCGCCGCCGTAGCCGCCGCCTCCACCGTATCCGCCGCCCTGGCCCGGCCCGGCGCCTTCACATTGTAGGCGTCCATTGATGTTCTCGACCCGCCCGCGCGCACAACCGCGATAGGTGATGTCGGTGTCCTGCATCGTCCCGCCGGGGGCCTGGCAGCGCGCGTAGAGCCGTCCGTTGAAGGCGGAAATGTCGCGACAGGTCGTCTGGTATGAGCCTTGCGGCAGCGGGTCGTAGGATCCGTTCCACGGTGGCGCGGCCAGAGCGGGTGCAGCGAACGCGAACAGTCCGGCGGCTATCGCCGCGGCGCGCTTGAGCATGGACATGGCGGCTCCCCCCGCTGAATCGTTGAGCCCATCTAAGGGCGCGACGCGACGGGCGTCCAGTCAGATGGCGGGCGCGAGGGTGATGATCACCGGGTAGTGGTCCGATCCGAGCTTCGGCCCTCGCCGCACCGAGACCGTCCGCCAGCCCTTGCCGGCATAGACCTGATCGATCGGCAACAGCGGGACCGGCGTAGAGATATGCAGCCGCGAGAAGTCGCCGGCCGGCCAGGTGGCCAGCGCGCGCGTTCGGCGCTCCAGGCCGAACAGCCTGTCCTGCCGCCGGAGCGAGAACGACCATGGCGTGGCGTTCATGTCGCCGGCGACGATCAGGCGCGCCTTCGGGAACCGCTCCAGCACCCGCGCCAGCCGTTGCGTCTGCTGCTGCTGCGGGCCGGCGGGGTAGGGCCAGGTGTAGTGGACGCCGACGACGGTGAACGGCCCGCGGCTGTCGCGGAAGGTCGCCCAGGCGCCGGACAGCATGGCGTCCGACACCACCGGGGCCAGGCCGCCGGACGACGTCGGTCGCCGCTTGGACAGGATCATCGTTGAACAGGGCCAGGGCGCAGCGCAGGTGACACGGTGCGGAAAGCGTTTGGCCAGCCGCCTGGCGATACCGCCGGAGCGGTCGAAGCCTTCCTCGATCACGACGATGTCCGGGTCCGTGGCGAGGATCCAGCGCAGGGTGCCGACCGGGTCGCGGTTGCGGCCCCAGAGGTTGAACTGCACCAAGGTCAAGGTCTCGCCATCGACCTTGCCGCCGGTCTTCTGCGCCGCGGCGGTCAGCTCCGGGATCATCAGGGTCAGCGATGACAACACCGCGATCAGCGCCAGAACCGGCGTTGTGCGACCGCGCTGGCCGGCGATGAACCAAAGCAGCGCCGCGACCACGCCGCCTGTCAGCCAGATCGGCGCGAAATGGGTCAATACGTCCAGGCGGTCGCTGAACCGGCCACCCTGGGCTGCCAGTCCCAGCATGCCGACGACGGCCGCCAGCACGAGGGCAAGCGCGCTCACGAGGTCAAACAGGGGCTTCAGAATCGCTTTCACTGACCGTCTCTAGCACGGCCCGCGTGCAGGCTCCGTGCAGGGTCAGTCGCCGACCCAATAGGTGAAGGCCACCTTTCGGACCGGCTGGTCGCCAACCTTCAGATCACCGGTCAGGACGGTCGAGGGGCTGGACCCGTCGTTGCGCGCCTGGGCCAGGGCGGCCTGGTCGAACACGCCGCTGAACACGACCTCGCCGACCTTGGGGTCATGGCCCCGGAAGGTCATCTTGCCGGCCTCGAAGCTGTAGGCGTCCGGCAGCACGCGCACCGAGACGGTATGGCCCTCGCCGCCCAGTTCATTGGGCGCCATCGGACTGGTCACGTCATCGAAGGCGACCAGGATCGGGCCGAAGGTCGAGCTATGGTCGCCCGTCTCCCAGGTCTGAAAGTCGCTCGGCGCGCCGATGGCCAGGTGGGTGAACTGGTAGTTGCCGACCTTGAAGCCCGTCGGGCTGAGGTAGTAGCCGGAGGCGTCGAGCCCCGGCTGGTGGTGGTAGCCGGCGGCGACCGTGATCGTGGGCTCGGCCGGGACGGGCGCCGCAATCGCCGTGGCGGGCTGGGCCGGCGCCTGGCCTTCCTCGGCGGGCTTGCGGTTGCAGCCGCCGGCCGTCACGGCCAGCAGGGCGGTCGCCAGGGCGAGGGTCCGGAAGCGCATGCAAAATCCCTTCAATCTTCGGCCGCATCAACGTCACGGCGACCGCCGTTTGTCTATCGCCCGCTTGACGGGAAGCGCCGGGCGTGGCGCTTCCGCAACCATGCGCGTCGCCGACTTCGACTTTGACCTGCCAGAGACCCTCATCGCCCTGCGGCCGGCTACGCCGCGCGAGGCGGCGAAGCTGCTGGTCGTGCGCCCCGGCGAGGGGATGGCGGATTTGACCGTCGGCGACCTGCCGTCGCTGCTGCGGGCCGGTGACGCACTGGTGTTCAACGATACGCGCGTGATCCCGGCCCGGCTCGACGGCCGCCGCGACGCCCGCGCAGACGGCGGGGGCGACGGACATGCGGTGGCGGTCGAGGCGACGCTGCACAAGCGGCTGGCTCCGGACCGCTGGAGCGCCTTCATGCGCCCCGGCAAGCGCCTCAAGGTCGGCGATCGCATCCGCTTCGGGGCGACTGGCGACCGCGCCTGCGAGGGCGGCGCGCTGGACGCCACGCTGGTCAGCAAGGTCGACGGCGGCGAGGTCGAGTTGGCCTTCGACCTGACCGGCCCGGACCTCGACATCGCCATCAACACCCGCGGCCATATGCCCCTGCCGCCCTATATCGCGGCCAAGCGGCCCGAGGACGACCAGGACCGGTCCGACTACCAGACCGTCTATGCCCGCGAGGACGGCTCGGTTGCGGCGCCGACGGCGGGCCTGCACTTCACGCCGGACCTGCTGTCGCGGCTGGCGGCGGCCGGCGTGTCACAGCATTTCGTCACGCTGCATGTGGGCGCGGGCACATTCCTGCCCATGAAGGTCGACGACACCGACGACCACCAGATGCACGCCGAGTATGGCGAGGTCTCACCGGAAACAGCGGCGGCGCTGAACGCGGCAAGGGCGGCCGGCGGCCGGATCGTCTGCGTCGGCACCACCTCGCTGCGGCTGTTGGAGAGCGCGACGAAATGCTGTGACACGCCGGCCTCCGCCAGCCGCGCCAGCAGGTCCGGCGTGAAGTGCAGGCCCGCCGTCGGCGCCGCGACCGAGCCGTCCTCGCGGGCATAGACGGTCTGGTAGTCGGACCGGTCCTGGTCGTC
>JBKJII010000173.1:0-9809 GCA_046598505.1 Caulobacter sp.
CCTGCGCGCGAGAGTGTGGCCATGACCGCACTCGCTTGTTTTCGCATCCTTATCGACGCCAATCGGGAAACCACCGCTCACCTGGCGCCCCTCGTCGCCAAGGTGGCCGGCGCCTTCCTCGACGGCCGCTGGTCCTGGCCACGGCGCTGGGGCCAGATCGCGCCGTTCGCCTTCCTGCTGACCGATCCGCGCGCCACGGCGCTGGATCCCTCCGAACTGACGGCGCTGTCCGAGGAACTGCATCTGAAGTTGTTCGGCGCCCATGGCGCCGGCCGGATCAGCATGCTGGCCATTGAGGGCGGGCCTGACGCGGTGACCCGTTTCGCGGCCGTCGAGGCCGAGGTGCTTCGCCAGATACTGGTCGACGGCGGCTCGATCCCCGGCGTGCCTGGACGGATCAGCGAGATCACCCCCCAGGGAGTCAGGATCGTATCGCCCGACCATGAAGCAGGCCCCTTGCAGCCCGTCGCGCCGGCGGCCCCGGCCCTGCGCCGCGCCGCGCCGGTCGAGCCCGACGGGATCGAGGCCAGCTACCGCGCGGTCTGGTGCGCGTTGAAGCAATCCTTCATCGGCAGTGGTCTCGTCGCCCGCCGCAAAGGCGCCCGAGCCTTCTACAGCACCATTGACGGCGCGGCCGAACAGCCCGGCGCCGACGCCCCCGCCTTCGACATCGCCTGTCTCGAAGCCGCGCCTCGCGCCCTGACCGGTTCGCAGGGGCTGCTCTTCCTGCCGATCTGCTTCTCCTCGACCGTTCATCGGGCGACGCGGGAGAGCTACATCGACGTCCTCGAGAAGCTGCCCCAGACTCAGCGGCCGCGCCTGGCGGCGGCTGTCTACGGCGTTCCGCGGGCCCCGACCTTCGCCGCAGTCGCCCAGCTGAAGGCCTTCCTCAATCCTTACTTCAGCTTCGTCGACCTGCAGACAGCCGACCCGGACTTCCAGATCGACGCCCTGATGATGGAAGCGGTCAACAGCGTAACCCTGAGCCTTCCCGATATCGACGAAGGCGGGCGGATGGCGGCGATCATCCGCTTCATGGGTCATCGCGATGCCTATCATCGCCGTCGCATCTGGCCCGCCATCACCAACGTCCGGTCGCGGCGGGAACTGGAGCTGTGCATCAGGCAACGCGTGCCGTTCCTGAGCGGCAAGGCCGTCTGTGATCATCTGGTGGCGCCGGCTGACCCGATCAACTATGCGGCCGACCGGCTCCCGCTGCACGAGACGATCTTGATGGCCAATCCGCGCCGGTCCGCAGCGTTCGTCTGACCCTCTCTACGGCGCTCGGCGATAACGCCAGTCCATGCCCTCGATCCTGCCGCCCGCCATGCCCTCGATGCGAGCGCAGAGATCGGCCTCGCAGCGGCGGTAGATGACCCGCTGCGGGAAGTCGTGGGCGAGGTTCTCGAACACTGCGACGCCCGGTTCGCCCGGCTTGAGCACGAACAGCGTCGGCGGCTGACCGCTGACATAGGCGGTAAACGTGACCCCCACCGACCCGGCGGTGATCGTGCTGAATTCGGTGATCGGCGGCTTGCCCGGCCGATGGGTCTGGGTCACGCCGGCCATGGCGCCGTCCAGCGGCGGCAACCAGGTCTCCCGAACCGTCTTTCCATTCACCGTCTGGGACCAGCTGCCGGCCATCCAGGCCAGATCAGTGACGGAAGCGGTCTCGCCGGCGACGGCCGGCGTAGCAGCCGCCAGGGCCAGGAACAGCAGGGGGACGAGGCGTTTCATCGACGCTCTCCAAATTGGAAGGACACCCTGCCCTACCCATCGCGAAAGGTCACTTGCCCCGCCGCGCCTTGAAGAAGCTGCGCAGCAGATCGGCGCTCTCCTCGGCCAGCACCCCGCCGGTCACCTGCGGTCGCCAGTGGCAGGTGGGCTGGTCGAAGAAGCGCGGGCCGTGGACCACCGCCCCGCCCTTGGCGTCCTCCGCCCCGAATACCACCCGGCCGATGCGGGCGTGGCTGATGGCGCCCGCGCACATGGCGCAGGGCTCGAGCGTGACGACCAATGTCAGGTCGGTCAGACGGTAATTGCCCAGCGCGGCTGCCGCGGTCCGCAAGGCGACGATCTCCGCATGGGCGGTCGGATCATGGGCGCCGACAGGGCCGTTTCCCGCCCTGGCGATCACCACCCCGGTGGCCGGATCGAAGATCACCGCGCCGACGGGCGTCTCCCCCCGGGCGGCGGCGGCGCGCGCCTCGGTGAGGGCGATCTGCATGGCGTCGATGTCGCTCAGCGGGCTCACGTGGCGGGGACCATGATTTGTGCTATCAGGACGTCAGGTATCGCCGGGAGGCGACACTGGTCCTTCTAACGGAGCACGGCCCATGCCTGCACAGGATTCTTCCCAGCATAATGATCGCGTCGCCAAGGTCCTGGCCCGGGCCGGGGTCGCCTCGCGCCGTGAGGTCGAGCGGCTGATCGGCGAGGGCCGGGTGGCGATCAATGGCGAGACCCTGACCACGCCGGGCGTGAAGGTCGAGCCGGGCGACATCGTCACCGTGGACGGCGAGGTGGTCGGCGGGCCCGAGCCCGTGCGGCTGTTTCGCTATCACAAGCCGGTCGGGCTGATGACCAGCCACAACGATCCGATGGGCCGCCCGACGGTGTTCGACACCCTGCCGGACGGTCTGCCGCGCGTGATCTCCATCGGGCGCCTCGACATCAACTCCGAGGGCCTGCTGCTGCTGACCAACGACGGCGAACTGTCGCGGGCGCTGGAGCTGCCGTCGAGCGGCTGGATCCGGCGCTATCGCGCGCGGGCGTTCGGCTACACGACCCAGGAGAAGCTGGACGGGCTCAAGGACGGCATCACCGTCGAGGGCGTGCGCTACGGCGCGATCGACGCGCATCTGGACAAGGCCACCGGCGACCGGGACGGCGCGCGCAACATCTGGATCACGGTCACCCTGACCGAAGGCAAGAACCGCGAGGTGCGTCGCGTGCTGGAAGCCATCGGGCTGAAGGTCAACCGGCTGCTGCGCCTGAGCTACGGCCCGTTCTCGCTGGGGACACTGGCGGCGGGAGAGGTCGAGGAGGTCGGGCCGCGGGTGATCCGCGAGCTGCTGGCTGAGCAGATCCCGGCGGCGAGTATGCCGACGGGCAACGGCGTGCAGTTCAAGCCGGCCCTGTCAGCCGGCCGCCGCAGCGGCGCCCAGGACGGCGTCGGCGGCGAGGCCCCGGCGGCCAAGCCGCACCGCAATGCGCCGCGCCCCGGTCAGGAGAGCGGCGAGCTGAAGGGCGAGCGTCAGGTCAAGAAACCCGGCTGGGCCAAGGCCAAGCCGAAGAAGCCGGGCGGGTTGCGCACGCCGAAGAAGGCGGGGCCGGCGGGCAAGGCCAAGGCCCACTGGTCCGAGACGCCGAAGGGCGCGCGGACAGCCGGTCCGGCGCGGTCTACGGGCACGGCCAAGCCGTCAGGAGCCGCCAGGCCCCGGACCTTCGCCAAGCCCACCGGAGCGCCGAAACCCACGGGTCCGCGCGGTCCGGGGAAGAAGCGGTAACCGGCCCCACGGGGACATGCACTTCAGTGCGTGTCCCCTTCATCCGCAGAGTCCTGATTGACCGACAGGGGACACGCACTGAAGTGCATGTCCCCGCGCTACTCCGGTCGATGCGCCTCCAGCCGCAGCGCCAGGGTCCGGGTTCGCCGGCCCAGGGTCCAGACGGTGCCCAGCGCGATCACCGCGAGCCCCAGGATCAGCATCTGGCCGTGACCGCCCCAGAGCGGCTCCAGCGCCGAAATCACGCAGGTCACGGTGAGCGCGAACATGCGGTGCGGTTTGGCCATGGGTCCGGAGAAGTCGGCCGGGAAACCCAGACCTCGGCCGAGCTCGCGAATGTAGGCGGTCAGCACCGCCAGCAGGGCCGCCGTCCAGCCGAGCCAGGAGCCGGCGGTCATGTCCATGGCCCAGGCGGCGTAGCCCGCCCCGATGAGGAACAGGGTATCGGCGACGCGGTCGGGCAGCTCGTTCCAGATCGGGCCGGCGCTGGAGCCGAGGCCGTGCTCCACCGCCACCATGCCGTCGAGCATGTTGGCCAGCAGCCGCAGCTGCACACAGGTCGCCGCGCCGATCAGGCAGGCCCCGCGCAACACCGGGTTGGCCTCGATCCCGGCGACCAGCAGCAGCACGGCGCCCAGCACCGCGAAGACGATCGAGAACAGCGAGATGATGTCCGGGCTGATGCGGGCCTTGCCCAGCGCCGAGGCCAGCGCGCCGGCCCAGGCCTTCGAGCGGGTCTTCAGCGGCCGGCGATTCTCGAGGCTTGCGGTCATGCGGCGCTCCGGCGGGCCCGGACGAGGCCGGCGTTGTAGACGAAGGCGTAGAGGGTCGAGACGCTCCACGGGAAGGCGATGGTGGCGACCAGCTCCGGCGTGCCGATCAGCCTATGGACCAGCACCAGCAGAGCCAGAATCGATCCGGCCGTAACGGCCGGCGGGACGACCCAGGCCAGGGCGCCGGACAGCCGCCCGTCGAGCGCCTCGAGGGTCTTCTTCAGCCCGCCGGTGAGCGCGCCCGACAGCGTCCCCTGCGCCAGCGCCGGCAGCCAGGCCGCTCCCAGACCATGGGCGCGGTTGGCGAACAGCGCCCAGCCGCCCATCAGCAGGAAGCCGAAGGCGACGTGGACCAGGCTGGATTTCAGCAACCTCTGCATGCGACGAGCCTTGACCGGATCGCTGCGCGCGGCAAGGTCTGTGTGGTGCGTGGTTCGAGCCCCGGACTTGATCCGGGGTCGGCCGGGGCCTCGCTCCTCACCATGACGAACAGAGGTGCGGCCCACCCCTCTTCGTCATCCTGAGGAGCCCTCGAAGAGGGCGTCTCGAAGGACGCAGGGGTGTTATGCAACACAGGTTCGCAACACTGATCGTCGACCATCGGGGCGCCGGAATGGACTTCATCAACCAGGCCCAGGCCTTTTTCGCCGCCCAGCCGCCAGCGCTGCTGTGGGGTCTGGGCGGGATCGCCGGCCTGCTGGTCGTCGGCAGCCTGACGGCCGCCACACTGACCCTCGCCCGTCCCTCGAAAGACTACCGCGAGCTGCGTCAGCGTATGTCCAGCTGGTGGGTTATGGTCAGCCTGCTGGCGGCCGCCCTGTTGCTGGGCTGGCAGGCGACGCTGGGGTTGTTCGCGGTGATCAGCTTCATCGCCTTGCGCGAGTTCCTGTCGCTGGCCCCGACCCGGCGCGAGGACCGGCTGATCATCCTGGCCTGCTACCTCGCCATTCCGGTCAGCTACGCCTTCGTCGCCGCCGACATCTACGGCATCTATCTGGTGATCATCCCGGTCTACGCCTTCCTGATCCTGCCCTGGCTGATGGCGGTGATCGGCCAGACGAAGGGATATCTCTCCAGCGTCGCCCTGTTCCACTGGGGGCTGATGACCTGCGTCTACAACATCGGCTACGCGGCCTTTCTGATGCGCACGCCGGCCTGGGAGTCACCGGCGCACGCCGCCGGGCTGGTGTTCTTCCTGCTGGTCGCCACCGAGTTCAACGACGTGGCGCAGTACGTCTGGGGCAAGCTGTTCGGCCGCAACAAGATCATCCCCAGGGTCAGCCCCAACAAGACCTGGGAGGGCTTCCTCGGCGGCTGGGCCTCGACGGCGGCGCTGATCTGGTTCGTCGGGCCGGTGTTCACGCCCCTGGAGGGAGTCGGCCTGGCGACGGTGGCGCTGCTGCTGCCGGTGGCGGGCTTCGCGGGCGATGTGACCATGAGCGCGATCAAGCGCGACATCGGGGTCAAGGACACCTCGCACCTGATCCCCGGCCACGGCGGCATTCTCGACCGCATCGACAGCCTGACCTTCACCGCGCCGCTGTACTTCCATCTCCTCGCCTGGTTCGCGCTGGAGAAGTTCTGATGCGCTGGTTGCGCTGGCTGTTGCTATTGCTGGTCCTGCGGCCGGTCGCGCGGTTCATGACCGGGGCGGACGTGACGGGCCGCGAGCACCTGCCGCTGAAGGGCCCGGCCATCGTCGCGGCCAACCACAACAGCCACATGGATACCCTGCTGCTGCTGGCCATCTTCCCAAGCAAGGCGGTGATGCGGGTGCGGCCGGCAGCGGCCTCGGACTATTTCCTGCGCGACCCGGTAATCGGCTGGTTCTCGCGTAACCTGATCGGCATCGTGCCGATCGCCCGGGGCAAGGCCGGATCCGGCGAGGACGTGCTGGCCCCGGCCCGCGAGGCCCTGGCGGCCGGCGACATCATTGTGGTCTTTCCCGAAGGCACGCGCGGCGACGCGTCGGACGACATGGCGGCGCTGAAGAGCGGCGTGGCGCGGCTGGCCGAGGCGTTTCCGGAAGCGCCCGTGACGCCGGTCTGGATCCAGGGTGCGGGGCGCGTGCTGCCCAAGGGCGAGGTGATCCCGGTGCCGCTGAACTGCGCGGTGCTGATCGGTGAGCCGGTCCACTGGGAGGGCAAGCGCGCCGAGTTCATGGACAGACTGCGCGCCGCGCTGCTCAAGCTGAAGGCCGAGGCGCCGCCGCTGCGCTGGACGTAGGGGGCCGGGCGCGGCACACAAACGCGGGGAACAAGGGGAACGACCGCCATGACCATGGATCTGTTGAGAGGCGAAGGCAGCGTGAAGGACTACGGTCTGGAGCGGTTGATCATGCTGTCGGACGGCGTGTTCGCCATCGCCATGACGCTGCTGGCCCTGGAGATCCGGCCGCCGGAGCATTGGGACCTCACGGCTGTCAGCCTGATCAACAGCATGTGGCGCGAGCTGCTGGCCTACGGCATCTCGTTCATGGTCATTGCCGTCAACTGGGCCAGCCACCGCCGGACCTTTTCGCGCTTTACCCGCTCGGACGCCGGCCTGACGGCGATCAACCTGGTCCTGCTGGCCCTGATCACCCTGTTGCCGTTCGGCAGCCGGCTGCTGGCCGAGGGCGGCCCGCGCGGCGAGCCGTTCGTCCTCTACATGAGCCTGATCACCACCATCGGCGTCATCAACGCCCTGCTCTGGGCCTGGGCGGCCTTCTTCACCACCATCGTCGATCGCTCGATGCCGTTCAGCCTGCGCCTGGTGGTGTTGCTGATCCTGCTGGTCCTGCCGACTATGATGGCCGGCGCCGGGGTGATGGCCAATGACCCGCGCAACTGGTGGATGCTGGTGATCGCGGGCGGAATCTCGACGATCGCACTCGGCGCCCGCCGCTGGCTCGGCAAACGGGCCGGGGAATAGCTTGCGCATCGTTTCCGGCGCCCATCGCGGCCGCACCCTGAAGACCCCGCCGGGAGACGCGACCCGGCCGACCAGCGACCGGGCGCGTCAGGCGGTGTTCAACATCCTCGAGCACGCGCCCTGGGCGCCGGAACTGCACGGCGCGCGGGTCATCGACCTGTTCGCCGGGTCCGGCGCGCTGGGCTTCGAGGCGATATCGCGCGGCTGTGGCTTCTGCCTGTTCGTCGAGACCGACGACGCGGCGCGCGGCGCGATTCGCGAAAACATCGACGCCCTGGGCCTGTTCGGCGTGACGCGCATCCATCGCCGCGACGCCACGGATCTGGGCCAGCGGCCGTCGGCCATGGGCGAGCCGTTCGACCTGGCCTTCCTCGACCCACCGTATCGCAGAGGTCTGGCTGAAAAGGCGTTGGAGAGTTTGGCGAGCGGAGGCTGGCTGACGCCCGGCGCCGTGGTCATGGTCGAGCGGGCGAGCGACGAGAAGGACCTCGCGCCGGCCGGCTACGAGGCGCTCGACGCGCGGGACTATGGCGCGGCGCGGGTGACCTTCCTGCGGTTCAAGTAGGGGACACGCACTTCAGTGCGTGTCCCCGCGCCTACCACCCCTTGATCGTCACCCGGTTGTCGAGCTGGGATCTGAGGCTGAGCAGCCCCTCCCGGGTGATGCGGTAGGGGCCGCCGCCCTTGCTGGCGATCAGCCGGCGCTTCTTCAGGGCCTTGAAGACCGAAAGATTGCAGTCGCTGAGCAGCCAGCCGTCGCGGTTGTGGCATTCGACGGCGATGAGGCCGCCCCTGTCGTTGCGCACAATCGTGATCGCGCCGCCCTGGGCGAGCGCGTGCAGCGTGCGTTGCTGCGGTTTGGAAATGTTCACTGAGGTCAGTCCGATGTCGAGGCGTGAAGCGTCGCGCTGTGGCCGGGGCCGCAGCGGGCGGGTCAGCGGACCTTCGACGGACCTAAGTGGCCGTCAGGCCCGCGCCTCGATGGCAAGGGGTGACATGGTCGCCTCGGATTGAATGGTTCTCAGATATCAAGGGTCGCGCGCTCGTGCAAATCCATCGGCCGTCATATTCAAGTCGGGGACATGTACCCCCTTGGGTACGTGTCCCCTATCCGAGCAGCTCGAGTAGGGGACACGTACCTTCGGAACATGTCCCCGGGGGTATTGACCCTCACGTCCCGTGAGCCCTGATACCCCGGTCCATCGGCGAGGACGGCATGAGCAGATACACGGTCAGGCAGGTGGCGAAGATGTCGGGCGTTTCCGTCCGCACGCTGCATCACTATGACCAGATCGGTCTGCTCAAGCCGGCCAGCGTCGGAGAGAACGGCTACCGCTACTACGGCCGCGAGGAGCTGCTGCGCCTGCAACAGGTCCTCTTCCACCGGGAGCTTGAATTCCCGCTGGAGGCCATTCGCGCGGTGCTGGCCGCGCCGGACTTCGACCGGACGGAGGCCCTGCGCCGCCACCGGTCGCGGCTCGACGCCGAGGCCCGGCGGTATCGCCGTCTTCTCCGCACGCTGGATGACACTCTCGCCGCCCTCGAAGGAGAGACGGACATGAAGGACAAGGACCTCTACCAGGGCTTCGCGCCCGAAAAGCAGGCCGAGTACGAGGACTGGCTGGTCGACCGGCACGGCGAAGGCGCCAAGGCCGAGATCGACCACAGCAAGGCGGTGATGAAGGACTGGAAGGCCAACGACTTCACCGCCTTCAAGGCCGAAAGCGAGGCCATCGAGGCCGATCTGGCGAAAGCCATGACTGACGGCCTGCCGCCTGACAGCGATGCGGTCACGGCCATCGTGCGGCGGCAACATGCCTGGGTGGCTCGCTCGTGGAAAAAGCCGCCGACCCGCGAGGCCTTTATCGGCCTGGCAGAGATGTACGGCGACCACCCGGACTTCCGGTCTCACTACGAGGACCGGGCCAAGGGGCTGCTGGAGTACGTGCAGGCAGCGATGGGAGCGTTCGCGGAAGCGGAGCTCTAGATCCTCCCCCACTTGGGAGAGGAAGAAGAAAACTACCGCCGCCCGAACAGCCGCTCGATGTCGGCTAGCTTCAGCTCCACATACGTCGGCCGGCCGTGGTTGCACTGGCCGCTATGGGGCGTGACTTCCATCTCGCGCAGCAGGGCGTTCATTTCGGCCGCGGTCAGGCGGCGGCCGGCGCGGACCGAGCCGTGGCAGGCCATGGTCGAGCAGACCTCCTCCAGCCGCTCCTTCAGAGCCAGCGCCTGGTCGTTCTCGGCCAGATCGTCGGCAATATCCCGCACCAGGCCAGCGGCGTCGGTGTCGCCGAGCAGCGCCGGTGTCTCGCGGACCAGCACCGCGCCGGGACCGAAGGCCTCGATCACCAGGCCCAGCGCGGCCAGCTCGTCGGCCTTGGCCAGCACCCGGTCGGCTTCGGCGGGGTCGAGGTCGACCACCTCCGGCAGAAGGAGGGTCTGACGGACCACGCCGCCCGACTCCATCTCGCGCTTCATCCGCTCGTAGACGAGACGCTCGTGGGCCGCGTGCTGGTCGACGATGACGATGCCGTCGCGGGTCTGGGCCACGACATAGGTCTCATGCACCTGGGCTCGGGCCGCGCCGAGCGGGTAGTCGACCGGGTCGATG
>JBKJII010000375.1:0-7770 GCA_046598505.1 Caulobacter sp.
GCATAGAGGCGCAGCAGCGGGACCTGGGTCATGCCGGGAGTTCCTTGCAGAGATGAGAGAGGGTGGGGGCCGGCGGTTAGCCGACGTCCTTGAGGAGCTTTTCGATGGCCGCCAGGCGGGTCTCGATGGCGGCCAGGGTTTCCTCACTGGCCAGCCGGGTTTTGGCCTGCTGGACCTGGGCGTAGTAGCGCATGCCGAAGACCAGCAGGATGGTCCCGAGCGGCAGGCAGAGGGTCGTCAGGTAGATGGCTGCGGACATGGGGTGGCCTCTAGGGGTCGAACTTGTTGGTGAGGGAGCGCGCCGCGTCGCTGATCGCGGCGGGCGTGAGGTGAAGGGCGAAGTCGGTGACTTCGAAATAGTTGAGCGCCTTGCCGTCGGCGGAAAGCTCAAGCTGGCTGGTGACAAGTCCCGCCTCCTGCAGCTTCTGCAGATGCAGGTGCAGCAGGGGGCGGCTCATGCCGAGCTCGCGGGCCAGCCGGCTGATGTAGTTGCGGCCGCCGGTCTGGAGCGCGCTGATGATCCGCAGCCGATGCGGACTGGCCAGCGCCGCCAGCATGGCCAGCAGTTGGTCTCCCGTCGGTGCCGAAGTCTCTATCATATGTCAGAAATATCTGACGTATGTCAGAGAGTCAACTGGCAGGGGCATGTGCCGCGGTTACGTGTCCCCGGCCTACCTTTGGTTCTGCGGCAGGCCGTCGGCGATGGCGATCCTGTCGCGATGCGGCGGGTCCCGGAACAGGGCCGAGCCGCAGGTCGCGCAGAACCCGCGCCGCACTTTTTCCGGGGACTGGAACCCGGTGATCCTGTGTTCACCGTGGATCGTCACGGCCGACTTCGGAACGTCCGTCGAGGCCCAGACAGGCCCGACACTTTGCGGCATTGCGACCAGTGGCAGGCGTCAGACGGGCCAGGTCGCCGACGACCGCGAAACTCACCGCCCCGCAGGGACAGGCGCCCTTGTGCATAGTTCGTCTCCCTCCGCCACGAGGCTCTTGACCCGGCCCCTGGGACGGCTCCGATAGGGCGGGCTGTCTTCGCACAGCAAGGTGATTCATGACCCCGTCCAACCGCTTCTTCAGCCCCTCCGAAGCCGCCCGGCGCTTGGGCGTGTCGGTCAAGGCCCTGCGCCTCTACGAGCAGCGCGGGCTGGTGGCGCCGCTGCGCACCGAGGCGGGTTGGCGGGTCTATGGACCGGATCAGATGGAACGGGCCGGCGAAATCGCGGCCCTGCGGGCCCTGGGCTTCAGCCTGGCCCAGGTGGCCCGGGTGCTGAAGGGCGACGCCCAGGGGCTCGAACCCGCGCTCGCCGCGCATCAGGCGGCTCTTGAAGGCCGGTCGCGCGAGCTGATGGCGATGGTCGAGAAGGTCCGCGGCGTGCGCGAAGAACTTGCCCAAGGCGCGGCGCCGACCGCCGGCGAGCTGGCGCTTCTGGCCGATCCGACGTCGGGTGTGAGCGCTGCGTTCGACCTGCCCTGGCCGTGGGGTGGGGAGAGGTTCGAATTGCGCGGCCTGAAGGCCCTGACCTACATCATCGGCCCCCTCGGCAGCGGCAAGACGCGGCTGGGGCAACGCCTTGCCGATACGCTGCCGGAGGCCGCCTTCCTCGGTCTGGACCGACCCGCGAGCATCGCCGCTCTCGAAGCAGACCCGGCATTGCGGTCGCGGGTCGATCAAACCCTGGCCTGGCTCATCGAGGATGGCGCATCGCCTTCGGAGGCCCTGACCGACCTGCTGGCGGCGCTGGAAACCGGGACCCCGGCGGTTCTGGTCATCGACATGATCGAACAGGGTCTGGATCAGGCCACACAGGAGGCCCTCATCGCCCATCTGCGCCGTCGTGGATCCAACGGCCGGCCGCTGATCATGCTGACCCGGTCGTCCTCGATCCTCGATCTCACTGTGGTTGGACCGGACGAGACGGTGATCCTCTGTCCCGCCAATCACAGCCCGCCGGTGCCGGTGTCACCCTGGCCGGGCGCGCCGGGTTACGAGGCCGTGAGCACCTGTCTGGCCTCGCCGGACGTGCGGGCGCGCACCCAAGGGGTCATCGCGATGAGGCCGCCGGCCGCCTAGCCCTTGATCGGCAACGCCAGCACCTCACCGACCGTCATGGCGTCCTCGTTGACCTGTACGTGTCGCAGGTCGCCGGGGATCAGGCCTTCGCCGCAGTGTTCGCAGATCAGCTTCGGCGTGAAGGCGTGGCCGCAGTGGTCGTGGATAAACTGCACCGGGGGATTGTCGCCATAGACCTGCCGGTTGCCCCAGTCGGCCATGGTCAGCAGCACCGGGCGCAGGGCCTGGCCCTTGGGGGTCAGGATGTATTCCTGGCGCGGCGGGCGGGTCGAGTAGGGGTGGGTCTCAAGAACGCCGTGGGCGACCAGGCTCTTCAGCCGCGCGGCCAGCACGTTGCGGGCGACGCCCAGCCGTTCCTGCCACTGCTCGAACCGGCGGATGCCGCGAAACGCGTCCCGCAGGATCAACAGCGTCCAGGGATCGCCGACGACCTCGAGGGTCGCGGCAATGCCGCAGCTCTGATGCGAATAGTCTGCTGTCCGACCCATTTGCCGAAGATTGCGGTTTCCCTAAGGGGAAAGCAAGAGGGTGGTTATTCTGGACGAACCCGTCCAGCTTTCCCAAGGCGATGACCATCTTCCCGTTGCCTCGGGACGAGGTCGGCAGACGCTGGCCGCGTCGCGGAGGGCGACGCCGCTTGACAGTTCAAACAATCGTTTCAAACATATGTTTGCAATGAGGATGGATTGTCATGACCCTGCCGGATGGCTTTGAGCTGCTCTCTCGTCCCAGTCCCCTGCTCGACCCCTGGCGGCCGCTCTATGCGCGGACCGAGCCGGAGCGGGTGACCCTGGGGATCGAGGTTCGCGAGCCGCACACCAACTCCCGCGGCACCGTCCACGGCGGGCTGTTCGCCGCTCTGGCCGATCAGGGCATGGGCCATTCCTGCGGCGCCCGGCTGGAGAGCGAGGGCCTGAAAATCCTGACGCTCTGGACCAGTTCGATGGCCGTGGACTATTTCGACGCGGCCCGGCCGGGTCAGTGGCTGATGTTTGAGACGGTGTTCATCCGCACCGGCCGCACGCTCTGCCACGCCGAGATGGACATCACCGCCGACGGGCGGACGGTCGCGCGGGCGAGGGGATCATTCCGCATCAGCCTGAAAGCCAAGTCGGCGGCCTGATCGGCGGTTGGACCCTGCCGTTCTCCGCCGGGCTTGCAGCGAGGGACGCGAAGGCTCAAATCAGCGCCGTCTGCCGCTCCGGAGCTCCGCCATGTCCGCCGATCCCGTCGTCATCGTCTCGTTCGCCCGCACACCTATGGGCGGCTTCCAGGGCGCGCTCACGGGCGTGAAGGCGACCGAGCTCGGCGCCACCGCCGTGCGCGCCGCTGTCGAGCGGGCCGGGCTCGACCCGGCGAAGATCGAGCAGATCATCATGGGCTGCGTCCTGCCGGCGGGCCTGGGCCAGGCCCCGGCGCGTCAGGCGGGTCTCGGCGCGGGTCTGTCGCTCGGCGTCGAGGCGACGACCGTCAACAAGATGTGCGGCAGCGGCATGCAGGCGGCGATCATGGCTCATGACGCCCTCGCGGCCGGGTCGGTCGACCTGATCGTCGCCGGTGGCATGGAGAGCATGACCGGCGCGCCCTACCTGATGACCAAACACCGTGGCGGCGCCCGCATCGGCCATGATGTGATCAGCGACAGCATGTACCTCGACGGCCTCGAGGACGCTTATGAGCCCGGCCGGCTGATGGGCTCGTTCGCGGAGGAGTCCGCCCGCGCCTACCAGTTCACGCGCGAAGACCAGGACGCCTACGCCATCGAGAGCCTGAGGCGCGCGGTCGCCGCGACCAACAGCGGCGCCTTCGCCGCAGAAATCACGCCGGTGACCGTCAAGACCCGCAAGGGCGAGGACATCGTCAGCCAGGACGAGCAGCCGCTGAAGGCCGATCCCTCGAAGATCCCCGGCCTCAAGCCGGCCTTCGCGAAGGACGGCACCATCACGGCAGCCAACGCCAGCTCGATCAGCGACGGCGCTGCGGCGCTCGTCATGACCCGCGAGAGCGTGGCGAGGGCCCTGGGCCTGCCGATTGTCGCCCGCGTCGTCGCCCATGCGGCCCATGCCCATGAGCCGGGGCTGTTCACCACCGCCCCGGTCCCGGCCATGCAGAAGGCGCTGAAGAAGGCCGGCTGGACGGCCGAGGATGTCGATCTCTGGGAGGTCAACGAGGCCTTCGCCGTGGTCGCCATGATCGCGGCTCGCGAGCTGGGCATTGATCGCGACAAGCTCAACGTCAACGGCGGCGCGACGGCGCTCGGCCACCCGATCGGCGCCTCCGGCGCACGCATCCTCACCACGCTTCTGTCAGCGCTTCAGGCCCGCGGCGGCAAGCGCGGCATGGCCAGCCTCTGCATCGGCGGCGGTGAAGCCACCGCGATGGCGGTGGAGCTGGTTTAGGACCAGGCGCCGTTCAGGTCACTTTGGAGCGTACTGAACGCGTTCATCCCGCGCGGGGGAGGAATTTGATCGTGCCGCCGGACGAAGGCGCGAGGTCGACCAGACCTACTGTGGACCCCGCTCGGCCGGGATCATCATCGTCGTGCCGTTGATGGTGATCTGACGGTCGCCGGCGTTCATGCCTGACGGGCAGGCGCCCATGTATTTGGCGTCGATCACCTGCCTGCGCTTGAAGGACTGTCCGGCCTTTGTGCCGCTGACGTCGGCTTCCATGCGGTAGGCGCTGTTGAAGTCGCCCGTGACCGTGCCCTTGCTGGTCACGTGCATGCCGTCATTGGTGCAGTCGAATTCGAAGGCGATGCCGCCGGGGATGCGGTTCCAGTCGCTCTTGGTGCAGTTCCGCCGGTCGAGGCCCTGGCCCAGGGCGGCGCTGTCCGCCTGGGTCTTGTCGTCGATGCAGGAACTGGCCTTGGCCGGCATGCCCTCGACGTTGATCTCCCACAGGCCGGCCTTCAGATGGGGCGCTTCGTCGATTCCGGCCGGAACCGGCGGCTTTTCGGCCGCGGCCCCGGCCTTTTCCGCCGGCTTGTTGCAGGCGGCGAGCGCGAGAGCGGCGAAACAGACGCCGGCGATGATCCGCATCAGAGGTCTCCCTTGGAAGCTTTTCGTGACGATATCCGGGATCACAACGGCGCGCGAGACGCTATGATCCGCATCATGACCGACATTTCCGACAATACTGACGCCGGCCGGTTCGAACTGATCGAACAGGGCCACACCGCCTACGCCGAGTATCGCCAGACACCGGACCGGATCTTCGTTGACTACGTCTACTCGCCGCCTGAATTGCGCGGCGCCGGGACAGCCGGCCGGCTGATGCAGGGCGTGGTTGAGGCCGCCCGCGAGCGGGCCGTGAAGATCACGCCGGTCTGCGGCTACGCGGCCGCCTGGCTGAAGCGCCATCCCGAGACTGCAGATCTGCTGTGACTCTCGGCTGTCATCCCGGAAGGCCGCGAAGCGGACTGTCCGGGACCCAGCCTGACGGCCCCGGCAGCCGGCGCGAAATGCCTTCACCCGGACCTCTGGGCCCCGCATCTCCGCTGCGCTGCGTTCGGGATGACAGCGGTGGGTGATGGCCGGTTCACCAGGGGGCCGAGGCTGTCCGCGACTCCGCCGCCGTTTCGTTGCTATCGTCGCTCGATCCGAACGCGGGAGGCACTACGATGACGGCCGGGGGCTCCAACAGCATTGATCGCGACCTGCGCCGACGGGCCGAGGCGGTCATTCCCGGCGGCATGTATGGCCACCAGTCGGTCGGGCTGTTGCCGGACGACTATCCGCAGTTTTTCCGCAGCGGCGACGGCGCCCACATCACCGACGCCGACGGCCGGCGCTACCTCGACATGATGTGCGCCTACGGCCCCAACCTGCTCGGCTACGCCAATCCGCAGGTCGACGCCGCCTATGTGCGCCAGCTGGGACAGGGCGACGCCCTGACCGGTCCCACCGGCCTGATGGTCGAGCTGGCCGAGGCGTTCGTCGCCATGGTCACCCACGCCGACTGGGCGATGTTCTGCAAGAACGGCACGGACGCCACGACCATGGCGATGATGACCGCCCGCCAGCACACCGGCCGCAAGACGCTGGTCCTGGCCCGCGGCGCCTATCACGGGGCCGCGCCCTGGTGCACGCCGCGCCCGGCCGGTACGACCGCCGAGGACAAGGCCAACCAGATCTTCTGCACCTACAACGACATCACCAGCCTGGAGGCCGCCGTGGCCAAGGCCGGGGACGATCTGGCGGCCATCTTCGCCGCGCCGTTCCGCCATGACGCCTTCATCGACCAGGCCGCGCCGGACCTCGCCTACGCCCGCCGCGCGCGGGAACTGGCCGACCAGACCGGCGCCCTGCTGATCATCGACGATGTCCGCGCCGGCCTGCGCATCGCCCGCGACTGCAGCTGGTCGGCGCTGGGCGTTCAGCCGGACCTGTCCACCTGGGGCAAGTGCATCGCCAACGGCCACCCGATCTCGGCCCTGCTCGGCAATGACAAGGCCCGCAAGGCGGCCGCCTCGATCTATGTCACCGGCTCGTTCTGGTACGCCGGCGCGGCCATGGCGGCGGGGCTGGAGACGCTGCGGCTGGTGCGCGAGACCGACTATCTGGAACGGATCACGACGCTGGGCGAGACGCTGCGCGCTGGTCTGGCTGAACGCGCGACGGCCGCCGGCTTCGGTTTCCGTCAGACCGGGCCCGGCGTCATGCCGCTGTTCCTGTTCGACGAGGACCCCGACCTGCGCAAGGGCTTCTGCTGGTCCAGCGCCATGCTGGCCAAGGGCGTCTACGTGCATCCCTGGCACAATATGTTCCTCTGCGCGGCGATGACCGGGGCCGATATCCAGTTCGCGCTCGACGCGGCCGAACAAGCGTTTCAAACTCTGAAAATGCAGGCGCACGACCTGCCGCCGGTGGAGAAGCTCGCCTTCCTCTCCGCGCGATAAGCGATCACGGGAGAGACAGATGGCCTTCGCCGAATACGCGGATCACGACGGGCTGGGCCTCGCCGCCCTGGTGAAGACGGGCGAGGTCTCGCCCGCCGAACTGGTCGAGGCGGCCATCGAGCGCATCGAGCGCCACAACCCGACCCTCAACGCCGTGGTCCACAAGGCCTATGACGAGGCGCGCAAGGTCGCCGCCGGGCCGTTGCCGGACGGTCCCTTCAAGGGCGTGCCCTTCCTGATCAAGGACCTCGGGGCCCAGGTTCTGGGCTGGCCGCGCAGCTCGGGTTCTATGTACGCCCAGGTCGCCGCCGACGCGGCCGACAGCGAGCTGGTCCGCCGCTATCGCAACAGCGGCGTGGTGCTGCTGGGCAAGACCAACACCCCGGAGTTCGGCATTCCGGGGGTGACCCAGTCCGAGCGGCTGGGACCCTGCGGTAATCCCTGGAACCCGGAACACATCTCCGGTGGCTCTTCCGGCGGCGCGGCCTCGGCCACGGCGTCCGGCATGGTGCCGATGGCCCACGCCAGCGACGGTCTGGGCTCGATCCGCATCCCGGCGGCCAACTGCGGCCTGGTCGGCATGAAGATCACCCGCGACCGCACGCCGATCTGCGAGGTCACCGACGGCGCCATAGGCTTCTCGGTCCACCATGTGGTCAGCCGCACGGTGCGCGACAGCGCCGCCATGCTGGACGCCACCGACGGCCCGCAGGCGGGCGATCCCTTCACCCATCCGAAGAAGGAGCGGCCCTGGCTTGAGGAAGTCAGCCGCAGCCCCGGCAAGCTGAAGATCGCC
>JBKJII010000125.1:0-1055 GCA_046598505.1 Caulobacter sp.
GCCAACGTCGGCTACGAGACCGGCCGGCCGATCCTGCGCAATCTCAACCTGCGCATGGATCTGGACGACCGCATCGGCCTGCTGGGCGTCAACGGCGCCGGCAAGTCGACCTTCGCCAAGCTGATCGCCGGGGCGATCGGCGTCGAATCCGGCGAGTTCCACCGCGACCGCAAGATGCGTGTGGGCTGGTTCCACCAGCACCAGATCGAGGCGATGGATCCGGAGGATACGCCGCTGGAGATCATCCGCCGGGCCATGCCCGAGGCCAGCGAGTCGTCGCGGCGCTCGAAGCTGGCGCAATTTGGCTTGGGCTTCGAGAAGCAGGAGACGACCGTCGCCAACCTGTCGGGCGGCGAGCGGGCGCGGCTGCTGCTGAACATGGTGGCGATGGAAGCGCCGCACATGCTGATCCTCGACGAACCGACCAACCACCTGGACATCGATTCGCGCCGGTCGCTGCTGGACGCCCTGAACGATTACGAGGGCGCGGTGATCCTGATCACCCACGACCGCTCGCTGATGGAGCTGGTCGCCGACCGGCTGTGGCTTGCGGCCGACGGCACGATCAAGCCGTTCAACGGCGACATGGACGACTACGCCAAGTTCGTCATCGACAAGGCCCGGGTCGCGGCCCGCGCGCCGTCGCAGGTCAAGGCGCCCGAGCCGGTGAAGCTCTCGCCGCCCCCTCCGCCGCCACCTTCCGCCGCCCAGGCCGGTCCGCTCAAGCGCAAGCTGGAAGCCGCCGAGGCCGTCCTCGCCCGCGAGACCCGCCTGTTGGAGGAACTGGATCTCGCCCTCGGCGACGGAACCCTCTTCACCACGGCCCCAGCCAAGGCCAAAACCCTGGCCGAACAAAGGGCGCGCATCGCTGAGCGCCTGGTGTCCGCGGAAGCAAAGTGGATGGCCGCGGCGGAGGAGTATGAGCGGGCGGTAAGTTAGAGTTTCGGGGACACTATACTTAATTGCCCCTTGCAGAGGCGGCCCCGTCCAGAGGGGCAATTAAGTATAGTGTCCCCGAAACTCCCGCACCATTCCCGGTATGGCGGGCGGCCTTT
>JBKJII010000253.1:0-4626 GCA_046598505.1 Caulobacter sp.
GGCTACGACAGCGCCGGCACGGTCGAGTTCGTCGCCGGGCAGGACAAGAGTTTCTTCTTCCTCGAAATGAATACGCGGCTGCAGGTCGAACATCCGGTCACCGAGCTGATCACGGGCCTCGACCTGGTCGAGCAGATGCTCCGCAGCGCCGCCGGCGAGACCATGGCGTTCGGCCAGAAGGACCTGAAGATCAACGGCTGGGCCATCGAGAGCCGCATCTACGCCGAGGACCCCTACCGCAAGTTCCTGCCCAGCATCGGTCGTCTGGTCCGCTACGACCCGCCCGTCGAGGGCCAGCATGACGGTTACGTCGTGCGCAACGACGCCGGCGTCCGCGAGGGCGACGAGATCTCGATGTACTACGACCCGATGATCTCCAAGCTGTGCAGCTGGGCGCCGACGCGGCTGGCGGCCATCGACGGCATGGGGCGGGCGCTGGAGGACTTCCACATCGAGGGTCTGGGCCAGAACATCCCGTTCCTCGCGGCCGTCATGGACCAGGAGCGGTTCCGGTCGGGCAACCTGTCGACCAGCTACATCGTCGACGAGTTCCCCGACGGCTTCACCGGCACGACGCCGACGGCGCTGCAGACCGACATCCTGACCGCCGCGGGCGTGGCCATGCACCGCATCCTGACCCGTCGGGCGGGCGGTTCGGACCGCTCCGACTGGGTGGTGCTGGTGGGCCATGACAGCCGCAGGGTCGATGTGGCCGAGACCGGCGGTGTCCTGACCCTGACTCTCGAGGGTGATCGCGTCCTGACCCTGTCGGACGCAGGCTGGCGGCCCGGCAAGGCCCTGTTCCGCGGCAAGCTTAACGGCGCGGCCTTTACGGTCAGCGTCGCGACCGCCGCCGAGGGCTTCGTCATCCGCCACCGGGCGGCCAAGGCCAAGGTGCTGGTGCTCTCGCCCCGCTCGGCGGAGCTGCACGGCAAGCTGCCCGAGAAGCAGCCGGCGGACACCAGCAAGATGATCATCTCGCCGATGCCGGGCCTGGTCGTCAGCATGGACGTCGAAGTCGGCCAGACCGTCCGCGAGGGCGAGGTTGTCTGCGTCATCGAGGCGATGAAGATGCAGAACATCATCCGCGCCGAACGCGAGGGCGTGGTGAAGACCGTCTCGGCCAAGGGTGGTGACAGCGTCGCGGCCGACGAGGTGCTGGTCGAATTCGGCTAGGGCGGGGAGGATTCCTCCCTGCTACCGGGCGAAGATCGCCAGATGACACTCTCGCGCAGGGCCATCCAGAACGGCGGGCCGCCGAGCGCCGTGCTGGACTGAGTCCGGAGTGAACCGAACCGCACCTTCCGCGTTAACAGTCTGGCTGCGGGAGACTGGCGATATGTGGGAGCTATACAGGTTCAACGGTCGATCAGGCCGTCTGTCATTCGCCCTGACGCAGATCGGCGTGTTCACCGCCACCTATGTGTTCACCTTCCTGATGATCGTCTTCAGCGGCGCGGGCGACGAGTCCGGCGCCGGGGTCACCTGGATGTCGCAGAGCACGGTCAGCCTGATGATCGCCTTCCTCGCCATCAATGGCCTGTGGGTCAGTCTGGCCGCCGCGGTGCGGCGCTGCCACGACCGAGGGCTTTCCGGCTGGATGTTGTTGTTCGTCATGCCGCCGGTGCTCGGCCAGCTGTGGCTCGTGCTGAGCCTCGTCACCGGCGAGGGCGACGCCGGGACCAACCGCTATGGCCGTCGCGCGCCAACCTTCCCGCTCGGCACAGCCGACCTTTCGCCGAAGCCCGCGCTCGCCTAGATAGGGTCTGACCCTATTCGAGAGTCGGAGCGAGCAAACCCATGAGCGGCCAGATTGACTGGGTGGAGCTGTTCTTCTCCTCCACCGGCCGTGTGGCGCGCACGCCGTTCCTGATCGCGGCGGCCGTGCTGATCGCCATTGCCCTGGTCTACGAGGCCGCCTTTGGTCCGGCCCTGCACTGGCTGACCGGCTGGTTCGTCTATCCGGGCCTGCTGTTTTGCGCGGCCTGTGTGCTGTCAAAGCGTCTGCACGATCGCGGCCGGTCCGGCTGGATTGCAGCGATCATCATTCTGTCGCTGATCGTGGTGTGGCCGATCCCGGTGGGCTTCCTCGACTTCGCCTTCGCGCTGGTCATCGTCTGGGCGGCCGTCGAGCTGGGCGTGATGAGCGGCGAACAGGGCGCCAACCGCTATGGCCCCAATCCGGTGAAGACGGCGACGGCTTAGGTTCAGGCCAGCACCGTGGAACCGCCGATCTCCGCTTAAGCCAAGCAGCGCCGGCCCTGGCCAAATCGACACTCTGATCGCGGACCGATAATCGCATGGTCGCCTATGGCCGTGCTGGCCATGTGCGTGGTTGTGCTTTTCGGACTGTTCCTATGGCTGAACCCGGATTTCGTCCCGGAGTGCCTCGTCGCCCGGTATGCCCGCTGCGCTCCCGCGACGCCTCAAACTGCCGGGGTCGCGACGTCTTCCACCGCCCCGAACACCCGCTGAAAGCTGGCCTTCAGCGCCGCGTCGGCTTCGTCCATCGTCACCGGCAGGCCCTGTTCGACGAGGCTGGTGACGCCGTGCTCGGTGACTCCGCAGGGGATGATGCCGCTGAAGTGGCCCAGGTCCGGTTCGACGTTCAGGCTGACACCGTGAAAGCTGACCCAGCGGCGCAGCTTGACGCCGATGGCAGCGATCTTGTCCTCGCGCGACCAGCCGGGCCCCTTGCGTTCGACCCACACGCCGACCCGGCCCTCACGGATCTGGCCCTCGAGGTTGAACGCGGCCAGCGCGTCGATGACCCAGGCCTCCAGCGCCCCGACGAAGGCCCGCACGTCCTTGCCGCGCTGGCCGAGGTCGAGCATCACATAGGCCACGCGCTGGCCGGGGCCGTGGTAGGTGAACTGACCCCCTCGCCCGCTCTCGAACACCGGAAACCGGTCCGGCTCGATCAGGTCGCCGGCCCTGGCCGAGACGCCGGCGGTGTAGAGCGGCGGGTGTTCCAGCAGCCAGACCAGCTCGCCCGCCTCGCCGCTGGCAATGGCCTCGGCGCGAGCCTCCATGGCCGCAACGGCCTCGGGATAGGCCACCGGCGCGCGGGAAACCGCCCAGCCGGCCGGCAAACCGTCCGCGCGGCCGAAAATCGGCGTCGCGACGGCCTCCGACGGGTCCGGACTTAACGGCTGATCAAGCATGACGGTCCAATGTGGCGGTTCAGCGCGCCAAGCGCGAGGGGTCAGCGTTTCGTGAGCCAGGTAAAGTCGGTCAACGTCGAGATTTCGGTCGTCCTGGGACGGTCGACGCTCCCGATGTCGCAGCTGCTGCGCATGGGGCGCGGGGCCGTGATTCCGCTCGACGCCAAGGCTTCGGACGAGGTCTGGATCCTGGCCAACAACCACCCCGTGGCACGCGGCGAAATCCAGATCAACGACGACAAGATCAGCATCGCCGTGACGCGAGCCGCCGACGTCTACGACTTCATGGCCGGCGGCACGACCTAGGGCTTTGGCGTGGCGCCGAATCTTCCTCCCCACAAGCGAAGCGCGCTGGGGAGGGGGACCATGCGGCGCATGGTGGAGGGGTCATCGCCGAATGAACCGGAAAAGTCGGATTTGAGGATGCAGCCGCGCCGGTCGCGCCGCCCCCTCCACCGCCCTCCGGGCGGTCCCCCTTCCCGGCTTCGCCAGGGAGGATAGCCACCTTCCCTACAGCGGAATGTTGTGGTGCTTCTTCCAGGGGTTCGACAGCTGCTTGCCCAAGGATGAAGGCTTGTAGGGGCAACTCACGGCCCTGCCTTTAACGAAACAGCCGACGCCGCTGGGCACGGCGCTCATCCTCGCGAAGCCGTTCATCGGCCAGCCACCGTTGGTGATCGAGATGCGCCGTCCACGCCTCGGGCAAGCCTCGCATCCGCACGATGAAGTGTATTGCTAGCAGCACTCCACCGCTGCTGCTGAGGAGAAGGCTTATCAAGCCGAATCCGAACGCCAGCGCGACGATCGCCAGCAGGACGAGCCCGCCCGCCATCAGCCACTGAGTTGGAAGGCGGCTCTTCATGGCCTCAGGATGGCTCCTCAACGCGAAACGCGCAATCTAAAGCGGAATGTTGTCGTGCTTCTTCCAGGGGTTCGACAGCTGCTTGCCCTTCAGGCTGCGCAAGG
Source organism: Caulobacter sp. (assembly GCA_046598505.1). Taxonomy (GTDB): domain Bacteria; phylum Pseudomonadota; class Alphaproteobacteria; order Caulobacterales; family Caulobacteraceae; genus Caulobacter. The sequence goes on from JBKJII010000253.1 coordinate 4,131, forward strand.
CCCGGACGATGCGCCGGCGCGTGCCGTGGGGCTTGATCACGTCGTCGATGTAGCCGCGGCTGGCGGCGACGAAGGGGTTGGCGAAGCGGTCCTTGTACTCCGCCTCGCGGGCGGCCAGCGCCTCGGGGTCGTTCATCTCGGCGCGGAAGATGATCTCGACCGCCCCCTTGGCGCCCATCACCGCGATCTCTGCCGTCGGCCAGGCGTAGTTGACGTCGCCGCGCAGGTGTTTGGAGCTCATCACGTCATAGGCGCCGCCGTAGGCCTTGCGGGTGATCAGGGTGACTTTCGGCACCGTGGCTTCGGCATAGGCGAACAGCAGCTTGGCGCCGTGCTTGATCAGGCCGCCGTACTCCTGCTTGGTGCCCGGCATGAAGCCCGGGACGTCGACCAGGGTGATGATCGGGATGTTGAAGGCATCGCAAAAGCGCACGAAGCGCGCCGCCTTGATGCTGCTCTTGATGTCCAGGCAGCCGGCGAGCACCAGCGGCTGATT
>JBKJII010000299.1:0-13283 GCA_046598505.1 Caulobacter sp.
AGGTCGGGCTCGACGCGGTCATCAACTACAAGACCGAAAATCTCTCCCACGCCCTCAAAAGCGCGACGCCCAAAGGCATCGACGTCTATTTCGAGAATGTCGGCGGCGCGCATCTGGATGCCGCCCTGCCGCGCATGAATGTCCGCGGCCGAATCCCGGTCTGCGGCATGATCTCGACCTACAACGGCGGCGGCGACGGCGTGAAGAACCTGTTCAACCTGATCTATCGCCGGGTGCGGATGGAGGGCTTCGTGGCCAGCGACTTTCCCCACCTCAACGCCCGGTTCATGGACGACATGACCGGCTGGCTGAAGGCCGGGAAGATCAAGTACCAGGAGACGGTGCTGGACGGCTTCGAGCGCGCGCCGGAGGGGCTTATCGGTCTGTTCTCCGGGAAAAACAGCGGAAAGATGCTGATTCGGATCGACCCGAATGACGCCAGTGCCTAGCGGGCGAGCGCTGGAGTGGGCAGACCGGACCCTGCCGCACCCCGACACCATTGAAGCCAGCGTCTACGGCGTGCCGGACGAGCGTCTTGGCGAAGAGGTCGGCGCCACGATCTACGCCATGGTCGCGCCTGACGAAGCTGCGCTACCGGCCATCCTCGAACCGCGCCTGGCGAGGTTCGAGATCCCCCGGTATTTCCACATCTGCGCCGAACCGCTTCCGCGCATAGCGTCGGGCAAGATCCTCAAGCGACAACTCCGCGACGAAGCCGCCAAACGGTTGGCCATGTCTGAAAAATAGCCGAAGGTCGAACCCGCGATCGCCATCCGGCAAACAGGTCGCGTTCATGAAATCAACAGCGCCAGGTCTGGCGTCCGCGGGCAGGAGCGCCTCTTTAGATGAAACTGTATTCCGGGGACCTCAGCCCCTATTCCGCCCGCGTTCGCATGCAGATCTATTCCAAGGGCATCCCGGACATCACGCTGGAGCGGCCGGAGAGTTTCGGGACGCCGAAGTTCCGCGAGGACTTCCCGATCGGCCGCATCCCGGTGCTGGATATCGACGGCGACATGATGCCGGAATCCGAAGTGATCGCGGAGTATCTCGAGGCGATCTACCCCGCCCCTTCGATGCTGGGCGCCACCCCCCGTGAGACCGCTCATATCCGCACGATCGCCCGGGTCGGTGACATCTACATCATGAACAACATGTTCATGCTGTCGAGTCAGGCTCGCGCCGCCACCCGCAATCAGGGCGTGGTCGATTTGCTCGCCGGTCAGGTGGTCCGCAACATCAAGGCGCTGGACAAGCTGATTGGTCGGGATGGCTTCGCCTGCTCCGGCCGCCTGACCCTGGCCGACTGCGCGCTCGTCCCCGCCCTGTTCATGGTCGAGAATGTGCTGCCGTCCACCGGGGTCGAAGATCCAATCCCCAGGAACGCCAACGTTGCCGCCTACTGGGCCGCGATCCAGAAGAACGAGCACGCGGCCAGGACCCTGGCGGAACTGCATCGCGGTCTGGAAGAGCGCCGGGAGATGATCCGCAACGGCTCGTTCGACAAGTTCATGGCGAAGGCCGCGGCCGCAATGGCGGCGGCTGAGCAAGCCTGAATTGCTGTTCGTAACGCAGGGGAGCGAAAGCCTTCGTTTGCGCATACGCCACAAAGGCCATGACGCCGGTCGCGGCCCGCTGGGCAACTCATTGTGCAAAAGCGATGGGATGGGGGTTATTCGCCCTGTCTTCGGCATGATATTCGGGGCGCACCGCGAGTTGGCGGGCTTGTCGCGATGGCTTCTTCCGCGCCAGAAAGGCTTACATGAGCAGGGTACTGGTAATCGGCGCCGGCGGCGTTGGGTCGGTCGCGGTGCACAAGATGGCGGCGAACAGCGACGTCTTCTCGGGCATCACTCTGGCGAGTCGCACCCGGTCGAAATGTGACGCCATCGCGGAGTCGGTCAGGCGCCGCACGGGCGTGGTCATCGAGACAGCGCAGATCGACGCCGATGACGTCGACGCGACCACCGCCCTGATCAAGGCCGTCAAGCCGGTCCTCGTCGTCAATCTGGCGCTGCCCTACCAGGACCTGGCAATCATGGACGCCTGCCTGGCGGCCGGTGTCCACTACATGGACACCGCCAACTACGAGCCGCGCGACGAGGCGAAGTTCGAATACAGCTGGCAGTGGGCCTATCAGGATCGCTTCAGGGACGCCGGGCTGATGGCGTTGCTCGGCAGCGGCTTCGACCCGGGCGTGACCTCGGTGTTCACCACCTGGACCAAGAAGCACCTGCTGGACCGGATCGATACGCTCGACATTCTCGACTGCAACGGCGGCGACACGGGTCTGCCCTTCGCCACCAACTTCAATCCCGAGATCAACCTGCGCGAAGTGACTGCGCCGTCGCGACACTGGGAAAATGGCCAGTGGATCGAGGGGCCCGCGCTCGCCCGGAAACAGGTGTTCGACTTCGACCAGGTCGGGCCGAAAAACATGTACCTGATGTATCATGAGGAGCTGGAATCGCTGGCCAGGTTCTACCCGGAGATCAAGCGGATCCGGTTCTGGATGACCTTCGGTGACTCCTACCTGAAACACCTGGAAGTGCTGGAAAATGTCGGCCTGACCCGGATCGATCCGGTGATGTTCGAAGGCCGCGAGATCATTCCGCTGCAGTTCCTGAAAGTCCTGCTGCCCGAGCCCGCCTCCCTGGGTCCCCTGACGAAGGGCAAGACCAACATCGGGACCATCGCCACGGGCGTGAAGGACGGTCAGGCCAGGACGGTTTACGTCAACAATGTCTGCGACCACGAGGCCGCCTATGCCGAGACCGGCAACCAGGCCGTCAGCTACACCACCGGCGTCCCGGCGATGATCGGCGCGGCCCTGATCCTGACCGGCCAATGGCAGGGGGAGGGCGTGTTCAACATGGAACAGCTGGATCCCGATCCCTTCATGGACATGCTCAACCAGCACGGCCTGCCCTGGCAGGTCCGGGAGCTGGACGCCCCGTTGGCCTTCTGATCGAGCAGGCCATGGAGACCAGAGCCGCCGGTCCCGGCGCCTTCACCCGCTTCGACCTGCACCGCGTCCCGTCGCCCAGTTTCGTGGTCGACGAGGTGGCGGTGCGGCGCAATCTCGCTGTGCTCAAGGACGTTGGCGATCGATCAGGCGCCAGGGTTCTGCTGGCGCTGAAGGCCTTCTCGATGTGGTCACTGGCCGATCTGGTCGGCGACTATCTCGACGGGGTTTGCGCCTCCGGCCTGTGGGAGGCCCGACTGGCGCGCGAGCATTATCGCGGGGAACTGACCACCTATTCGCCGGCGTACAAGCGCGAAGACCTGCCGGAAATCCTGCGGCTTTCGGACACGGTGATTTTCAACTCGCCGGACCAGATCGCCCGGTTCGCGGACCTCGTCGTGGCCGCGCGGGATCAGGGCGAGGTGTTCGACATCGGCCTGCGCCTGAACCCCGAGCACAGCGAAGCCGAAGTGGCGAAGTACGACCCGTGCCAGACCGGGTCGCGGCTCGGTTTCCCGGTGTCGCAGCTACGCCCGGAACATCTCCAGGGCGTTGACGGCCTCCACATCCATGCCCTGTGCGAACAGGGGTTCGAACCGCTGCAGCGGATCTGGGCGTCCCTCGAGCCGCAGCTGGAGGGGATGTTGGGGTCGGTCAAGTGGCTGAACCTCGGCGGCGGCCACCACATCACCCGCGCGGACTATCGGCGCGACGCGCTGGTCGCCTTCCTGGGTGGCATCGCCGAGCGCCACGGCGTGCAGGTTTACCTCGAGCCGGGCGAGGCTATCGCGCTGGATGCCGGGATCCTCGTTGGCGAAATCCTCGACACTTTCGACAATGGCATGGCCGTGGCCATCACCGACCTCTCGGCAACCTGCCACATGCCGGACGTCATCGAAGCGCCCTACCGGCCAGCCCTGCTCGACGAGCGGGAGGAGGGCGTCAGGGTCCGGATCGGCGGCCCGTCCTGCCTGGCGGGGGACATCATCGGCGACTATGTTTTCCCCGCCCCGCCCACGCCCGGTGCGCGCATCGCCTTCCTCGACCAGGCCCACTATTCGATGGTCAAGACCAACACCTTCAACGGCGTGCCGTTGCCGGCGATCGCGGTCTGGAACAGCGAAAGCGACGCCCTGACCCTGGTCCGGCAGTTCGCCTACGCCGACTTCCGCGACCGGCTTTCCTGACCGGGCCGGGGTGCTGCCAATTCAGGCCATGCGCTAGTCGCCGACCTGGCTTTGGCCCAGACCCAGCCGGGTCCTGATCGAGTCGACCAAGGCCGCACGCTTGCCGAACACGAGGCGATTGACGCCAAGGGCGAAGGCGACACAGGCCGCGAGGGTCACCAGCATCAGATGGATGTAGTGGGTCGGCGTCCAGACGAAGGTGAAGCCCGCATAGAGCAGAGTGCCGAACACGACCGCTCCCATGACGGCGCGTGCATCCACGTTGCGAAACATCAGGCCGACAATGAAAGCGGACAGGATCGGCATCGACAACAGGCCGTTGAGCTGCTGCACCAGATTGATGATCGACGCCGCGCCCATGTAGACCGGGACCAGCAGGACCGAGAGCACCATGAACGCCAGCGAGATGATGGTGTTCAGCCGACCGACGTCCGGCTTCTCGGCGATGAACTTCTCGTGCAGGTCACAGACGTAGAGCGTGACCGAGGAATTGAGCACCGATGTGTAGCTGGTCAGAACCGCGGCAGCCATGAAAGCGGCGAACGCCCCTGACAGCCAGCCCGGCATGACCATGGCGACGACCCGGCCATAGGTCGCGTCGCCGGCGTCGCCGAACAGCTTGTAAGCGGCTACGCCCGGCACGACGACGATCGCCGGAACAATCAGTAGACGGATCACCGCGGCGGCCAGGACGCCCTTCTGGCCCTCTTTCAGGCTCGGCGCCGCCATCGCCCGCTGGGTGATGGTCTGGTTGGTGCTCCAGTAGAACATCTGGATGAAGATCATCCCGGTCAGGAGGGTCTGCCACGGGATCGGCGAGTCCTTGCTGCCGATCATGCTCAGCCGGTCGGCGGGGATGCCGCTGAAGTCGAAATCGATCGCCGCCATCGCCAGGATCATGACCAGCAAGGCCATACCCAGGACGCCGATCCCGGAGATCGTGTCGTAGACCGCCACGGCCCTCAGCCCCCCGCCAATGGCGTAGGCGCCGCCGAGGATTGCCATCGCCGCCGCGATCAGGATCAGCGGAATTTCGACCCCGAACATCGTCTTGAGGAACAGCGAGCCAGTGTAGAGCATGATCGGCAGGTAGATGAACACGTTGCCGAGCAGGAACAGCACCGACACGACCGCCCGCAGATGGATGGAGCCGTACTTGCGCTCCAGAAGCTCGGTCGTGGTGGTGCAGTTATTGCGATAGTAGATCGGCAGGAAAATAAAGCAGAGCATGAGCAGGCCGACGATGGCCGACAGCTCCCACCAGGCCAGCAGGAACATCTGGTTCCCGTTCATGCCGACCAGTTGGTCCGTGGACAGATTGGTCAGGGTGATCGAGCCGGCGATGAACGGCCAGGTCAGGTTGCCGCCGGCCAGGAAATACTCCCGCTTCGAGTTGCTTGACCGACCGCCCATCCGCGCCACCTGCCAGCCCGTAAGGATGGCCATCAGCGCGGTCAGGCCGCCGAAGACGACCCACTGGATCAGATTGTTCTGCACCGCTTCCCCCCGGAACCGCGGAATCGCGGACCAGAAGTTCGCCGTCCTGAACCCGCTGCCGTCAACCCGGCGAATTGCATGGCCGGCCGCACCTCGCCAACCGCTGCGCGCATGCTAGTCTTGGGCGCACGATGGCAGGGCGGTCCGATGCGGGCGGCCCCTCGAGGGAGGACGCATGAAGGGGCCTGCAATATTCCTGGCGCAGTTCGCGGGCGACGAAGCGCCGTTCAACAGCCTGGAAGCCATCGCGCGCTGGGCCGGCGATCTCGGCTACAAGGGCGTGCAGATCCCGACCTGGGACCGGCGGCTGTTCGACCTGAAACTGGCCGCGGAAAGCGACACCTACTGCGACGAGGTGAAGGGCGTCCTGGCCGCGGCCGGGCTGGAGGTGTCGGAGCTGTCGACCCACACGCAGGGGCAGATGGTGGCCGTCCATCCGGCCTATGACGAAATGTTCGACGGATCAGCGCCGGCGCGGGTGCGCGGCAATCCGGCTGCCCGGCAGGCCTGGGCGGTGGAGCAGGTTTTGCTCGGGGCCAAGGCCTCGCGGCGGATGGGACTGGACGCCCACGCCACCTTCTCGGGCTCGCTGGCCTGGCCCTATCTCTATCCCTATCCGCAGCGCCCGGCCGGTCTGGTCGAGGAGGCGTTCGACGAGTTGGCCCGGCGTTGGCGGCCGATCCTCGACGCCTTCGACGAGGCCGGGGTTGACCTCTGCTACGAGATACATCCCAGCGAGGACCTGTTCGACGGGACGACCGTGGAGATGTTCTGGGACCGTGTGGATCATCACCCGCGCGCCTGCCTGCTCTACGACCCCAGCCACTTCCTGCTGCAGCAGCTCGACTATCTCGACTACATCGACCTCTACCACGAGCGCATCCGGATGTTTCACGTCAAGGACGCCGAGTTCCGGCCGACCGGGCGGCAGGGGGTCTACAGCGGCTATGCGCCGTGGAAGGAACGGGCGGGCCGGTTCCGGTCGCCGGGCGACGGGCAGATCGACTTCAAGGCCATCTTCTCCAAGTTCGCCCAGTACGGCTATCGCGGCTGGGCGGTGCTGGAATGGGAATGCGCGCTGAAGGACTCCGCCGACGGCGCCCGGGAAGGCGCGCCCTTCATCCGCGACCATATCATCCAGGTGACCGGCAAGAGCTTCGACGACTTCCTGGCCACCGACGTGGACGCGGCGGCCAATCGCCGACTGCTGGGCCTCGATCGCTGAGATGCGTCTGTCGCTTGGCATGATCGGAGGCGGCGAGGGCGCCTTCATCGGGGCGGTGCATCGCATGGCCGCGCGACTGGATGACCGCTGGACGCTGGTCGCCGGAGCGTTCAGCAGCGACGCCGAACGCTCACGGGCGTTCGGCCGAACCCTCGAACTGGCCGACGACCGGTGCTACGGCGACTGGCTGGCGATGGCCCAGGCCGAGGCCGCGCGGCCGGACCGGATCGATGCGGTGGCCATCGTCACGCCCAACCACCTGCACCATGCTCCGGCGCGGGCCTTCCTCGACGCTGGCATCGCGGTGATCTGCGACAAGCCGATGACGACCGGTCTGGCCGATGCACTGGACCTGGCTGACGCGGTCGCGCGGACCGGCGCGCCGTTCGTGCTGACCCACAACTACAGCGGCTACGCGATGGTCCGGCAGATGCGGGCCATGGTCGCGGCGGGCACGCTGGGGGCAATCCGGGTGGTCCAGGCGGAGTATGCGCAGGACTGGCTGGCCACGCCCTTGCCCGGTAACAAGCAGGCCGACTGGCGTGGCGATCCGGCCCAGGCCGGGCCCGGCGGCGCGCTGGGCGACATCGCCACCCATGCCTATCACCTGGCGACCTTTGTCGTCGGGTCGACGGCGGACCAGGTCAGCGCCGAGACCTCGCGGTTCGTGGCAGGCCGGCTGCTCGATGACGATGTCCAGCTTCGCCTGCGCTGGGCCGGCGGCGCGCGGGGCCAGCTCTGGGCCAGCCAGGTCGCGGTCGGAGCGGCCAACGGGCTGAGGCTGCGGCTCTACGGCGAGAGCGGCGGGCTGGAATGGTCGCAGGAGGATCCGGACATCCTGCGGTTCACGCCGCTCGGCGAGCCGCCCCGGATATTGCGACGCGGCGGCCCCGGTTTGTCAGCGGCGGCGCAGGCCGCGACGCGCATCCCGGCCGGGCATCCCGAAGGCTATCTGGAAGGCTTCGCGCAGATCTATGCCGACGCGGCCGACCTGGTGTCCGCACACAAATCCGGACAAGCGCCAGCCGCGACTGCCTTGGACCTGCCGGGCGTGAACGCCGGGGTCGAGGGTGTGCGGTTCATCGAGGCGTCCGTGCGCAGCGCTGCAGCGGACGGCCGCTGGACGCGTCTGAGCGAGGAGGGCGCATGATCCGGCAGAGCCTTGCCTGGTGGTCCTTCACCGCTGGCCGCGAGGTCGAGCCCGCGACACTGCTGCGCGAGGTCGCGGCGGCCGGCGCCCAGGGCGTCGAAATGCTGCCCGAGCCGCTCTGGCCGGTCGCGCGGGACGCGGGACTGTCGCTGGTCACCCTGACGGGCCACACTCTGGAGCGCGGGTTCAATGACCCAAGCCTGCACGCGGCTCTGGCCGACGAGGTCCGCCGCAACATCGACACCGCGGCCGCCGGCGGGTGCGAGGCGGTCATCGTCTTCTCCGGCAACCGCATCGGTGACGGCGCCGATGGCCCGGCGATCGCGGCCTGCATCGAGGGCCTTGCGCCCGTCGTGGCCTATGCCGCGGCGGCGGGGGTGCGGCTGTTGATGGAGCTGCTCAACAGCAAGGTCGACCACCCCGGCCACCAATGCGATCGCACGGCTTTCGGCGCGGCGGTGGTTCGCGGCGTCAACTCGCCGGCCCTGCGGCTACTCTACGACGGCTATCACATGCAACTGATGGAGGGCGACCTGAGCCGGACCATCCAGGCCAACTTCGACCTGATCGGTCATATCCACACAGCCGGCGCCCCCGGTCGGCGCGACCTGGACAATCGGCAGGAAATCAACTGGCCGGCCATCGCCGGGCTGCTGCGGCATCTGGGCTACAAGGGATGGGTGGGGCACGAGTTCGTACCGCGTGGCGAACCCGTCCCGGCCTTGCGGGCGGCGCTCGCCCAGTTCGATGGATCATTGCAATCAAAGGGAGCGGCGTGATGTTCGACGCCATCGTCGTCGGCTCCGGGATCAGCGGTGGCTGGGCGGCCAAGGAGCTCTGTGAGCGCGGCCTCAAGGTCCTGATGCTCGAGCGCGGCCCCGATGTCCCGCACGGGTCCGGCTACAGTTACGACGAGGCGCTCAAGCTCCGCCGGCGCGACGACCAGATCCCGCAGGCCGAGCGGGACCTGCACTATCCCTACCATGTCGGGGTCTCCTACGCCCTGTTCAACTCCAACAAGGCCTTCTGGGCCAGCGATCACGACCACCCCTACGAGACCGTACCCGGCAAGCCATACCGCTGGATTCGCGGCTATCAGCTGGGCGGGCGGTCGCTGACCTGGGGGCGGCAGTCCTATCGTTGGGCGCCGCAGGACTTCCTGTCCAACCTTCAGGACGGCTACGGCGTCGACTGGCCGATCCGCTACGAGGATCTGGAGCCCTGGTACGATCACGTCGAGGCCTTCGCCGGCATCAGCGGCGACTACGACGGCCTCGAACAGTTGCCCGACGGCGACTTCCTGCCGGCGTTCCCGTTCAACGACGTCGAGCTGGCCGCAAAGGCGCGGATCGAGGCCGACTTTCCGGCCCGCCGGATGATCATGGGGCGGACGGCAAACCTCAGCCGTGTCGCCAAGGCCCAGATGGACGTCGGCCGCAAGCGCTGCGAGCAGCATGTGAAATGCCACCACGGCTGTCCGCTCGGCAGCTATTTCTCCAGCCAGGCCGCCACCCTGCCGGCGGCGCTGGCCACCGGCAATCTGACGGTCCTGACCGACCGGGTCGTCGAGAGCGTGATCCATGACCCGGCGACGGGCCGGGTGACGGGTGTCCGGACGATCAATCGGCTGGACAAGACGGGCGAGATCTTCGAGGCGAAGATCGTCTTCCTCAACGCCTCGGCGATCAACACCGCCGCCCTGCTGCTGAACTCAAAGTCCGAGGCGTTCCCGCGCGGCCTGGCCAACGGCAGCGACCAGGTCGGCCGCAACCTGATGGATCATGTCAGCACCAAGCCGATCGTCGGCAGTATTCCCGGCTTTGGCGACGTGCCCTTCCAGAACGACCGCCCCACCGGCATCTACATCCCGCGCTACGGCAACATCACCGAGACCGACAAACCCTATGTGCGCGGCTTCGGCATGCAGGGCGGCGCTGTTCGCGCGCGCAACACGGAGGGCGCCGTACAGGGTGTCGGCGTCGGAGACGAGGAGGAGGGTCACCGGGGTTGGCGGTTCTCGCTGCTGCCCTTCGGCGAGGTCCTGCCCAATCCCGACAACCGGGTCACCCTGTCCGATGTGCGCAGGGACAGCTGGGGCATACCGGTGCCGATCATCGGCGCCACGCACGGTCCCAACGAGTACGCCATGATGCGCGACGCAGCGCGGGACGCGGCGGAGATGCTGGCGGCCGCCGGCTGCAGCGACATCACCGACTGGGAAGCAGCCAGCGAGCAGCTGACCCCGCCGGGCGATCGTATCCACGAGATGGGCACGGCCCGCATGGGGCGCGATCCGGCGACTTCGGTGTTCAACGGCTGGGGCCAGGCGCACGAGACGCCGAACCTGTTCTGCTCAGACGGCGCGGTGATGGCCTCCAGCGCCTCGATGAACCCGTCGCTGACCTACATGGCCCTGACCGCGCGGGCGGCGCACCACGCGGCGGACCTACTCGAACAGGGAGGCCTGTGAGCCCATGCGACCGATCGGCCTTCAGCTCTACACCCTTCGCAAGCCGTTCGCGGCCGACCCCCTGGGCACGCTCGGGCGCATTCGCGAGATCGGCTATGACGCGGTCGAGTTCGCCGCGCCGCTCGGCTCCGATTTCGCGGGCTTCGCCGCGCATATGAAGGACATCGGGCTCGACTGCCCCTCGGCCCATGCCGGGCTCGCGGACATGGCGGAGCGGCCCGACGAGGTGCTGGCGATGGCCTCGACGCTGGGCTGCCGCTATCTGGTGATGCCCTATGTCATGCCGGACCAGCGGGACTGGACGACGGTCATAGCGACGCTCGGCGCCTTCGCGGCGCGGGCGCGGGGGGAGGGGCTGCGGGTCGCCTACCATCACCACGACTTCGAGTTCGAAAGGGCCGACGGCGTCCGCCCTTTCGACCGGCTGGTGGCCGAAACTGATCCGGACCTCGTCAATTTCGAGCTCGACGTCTACTGGCTCAGGAAGGGCGGCGAAGACCCCAGGGCGATGATCGAACAAATGGCTGGACGGGTGAAGCTGATCCATCTCAAGGACATGGCCCCTGACGGCGGGATGGCCGATGTCGGGTCAGGGACCTTCGATTTCACGGCCCTGATCCAGGCTGCCGACGCGGCCGGCGCCGAACACTATTTCGTCGAGCACGATTTCCCGCCGGCCCCCTGGTGGCCGAGCGTGGAGGCCAGCCTGGGGCATCTGCGGACTCTGGGTTGAGGTTGCGTGGGCCCGCCCTGGCGGCTTGCCGGTGATCGTCAGCTCTTCGCCTCATTGACCTGCGCCCGCGCCACTGACGCCTTCACCACGGGAATTTCATCGTCAGCCAGGGGCTTCATCCACGGCTTCCGCGCCAGGGCGGCGGCGATGTAGGGGGCGAGATCCCTGGCCTTTCGGGCCTCACGCTCGACGACCTCGGCCTTGAACTCGCCCATCACCTCGGCGGCGAACAGCTCCAGCGACTGGCAGATATGGTCATGCTGGTTGCGGCCGGCCTGTTGCAGGAAGATCACCTGGTCGACCCCGGCCGCCTGGAAGGCGCGGATGTGCTGGCGGATGTCGTCCGGCGTGCCGATGCCGTTGGCGATGGTGTCGGTCAGCCGCGAGGCGGCGATCAGCTCTTCATCCCGCGCGCCCCGGGCCTTCTGGAAATCGGCGAACAGGGTGGAACGCCCGGGTACGGCGTCGTGGGCCACCAGAGCATTGACCGCATAGCCGAAGAACTCGAACCCCTCCTGGCCACGGCGGATGGCCTCGGCCCGGTCATGGTGGACCGAGAAGTTGGAGACCATGGCGATGTTGGCGTTGACGCTATGACCCAGGGGTACGCAGTCCTCGGACTTGATGATGCCGTAGTAGATTTCGGCCCAGTTGCGCGCCTCCTCCGGGTCGACGAAGGAAAACGCCAGGGCCCCCAGCCCCTTTGACGCGGCCACCCGGATGGTGTCGCGGTTGGTGCAGGCCATCCACATGGGCGGATGCGGTTTCTGGACCGGCTTGGGCACCACGTTGCGGCAGGGGAAGGAGAAACCCTGGCCCTCGAAGCCCGGGTAGGGGTCCATGACCATCATGTTGGCGATCTGCTCGCCGGCCTCCAGGGCAAGAGCCCGCTTCTCCTTGGCCGGGATGCCGAAGCCGCCCAGTTCCAGCCGCGTGGCGCCTTCGCCGATGCCGAAATCGAGGCGGCCCCGGGAGATGATATCCAGGGTGGCCAGGCCCTCGGCGGTGCGGGCCGGGTGGTTGTAGTTGGGGATGACCTGGCGGATGCCGTGGCCCACGCGAATGGACTTTGTCAGCGCCGCGCAGGCGGACAGGAAGACCTCGGGCGCGGAGGAATGGGAATACTCCTCCAGGAAATGGTGCTCCACCTCCCAGGCGTAGTCGTAGCCCAGGCGGTCGGCCAGGACGACCTGCTCCAGGGCTTGATGGAAGAGGCGCGCCTCATCGCCTTCGTTCCACGGCTTGGGCAACTGGTGCTCATAGAAGATCCCGAACCGCATCGCCGCCGTCTCCCACCTGCGCCGTCCCGTCTTGTCGGGTGCAGCATCCCGCCCGTCGCGGGCGTTTGACAAGGGGGCAGGGCCCGGCACCGGATTGCTGAGGCGCGTAAGCGCGGCCGGCCAAGGTCGACAAGCTGTGCCTGGAAGCCGGCCCAACGGGCGGCATACGGCGGAACAGCAGCAAACAGACGGGCCCTACCGCGGCTTGGCGGGTCCAGATCCGGTCAGAAGCCAAAACGCGGGGTGGATGGCGGTAGAGGCAGTTGGGTGCGAGCGGTTCTCCAACGGAAACGGGCTGACTGGCCCGGCGCCCGTCAGCCCGACGGCGTCTGGATCCCCGCCGTCACGCCGCCGGGAAAGATCGCGTCGAGCTCCCGGCAGGAGCCGTCCGCCATGCCCTGGCGCAGGTTTCGCGTCGTGGTGATGCGCAGGCGCTTGGACACCATGCTGAACTTCGCCATCTCCTCGTCGGGCAGCGACATGCGTCCGGGCTGCGGCATCAGGGGAGACAGGCCGTTCGCCTGGGCCTGGACGTTGAGGTGCAGGCAGATCAGGGCGCGCTCGAAGCCGGTCCGGCCACCAGCCGCCGCGGTGTCCATGAACAGGTCATAGAGGACAAAGGCGCGCCGGTAGCAGCGCACCACCAGGTCGGCCTTGTCATCGAAGTAGTGGTAGATGGCGCCCTTGGTGGCGCCGACGCCGGCGCTGATCTCGGCGAGCGACAAGGGGTGGGGAAGTAGTGGCGCGCCCGGAACGATATGCCTCGGAGGCCTTAT
>JBKJII010000305.1:0-5129 GCA_046598505.1 Caulobacter sp.
CGCTTGTATTCCGGGCTCTCCTCGCCGAAGCGGATCAGGCGGCCGCGCAGCTCGGAGCGCTGAAGCTGGGCGATGGGCACGCCGAGGTCGCGGGCGGTTTCCAGCTGGCTCACCGTCAGCAGGCGCTCGGTCGAGCCCGGATTGCCCGAGACAAAGGTGACATCTCCGGCCTTCGGCGCCGCCGCGTTCCACTTCAGGAAGGTCGGCGTCGCCACCGGCTTGCCGTCGTCGTAGAGCCGCAGGAAGGCCGCATCCATGTCGTAGCGGGGGAAGTTGAAGTTGTCCGGGTCGCCGCCGAAGAAGGCCGTGGCGAACTCTGGCGCGAACACCAGCCGCAGGTCCGTGTAGCGGCGATAGCGGTACACCGCGAACTTGCCGCCCCGATACAGGGTGATCGTCTGGCAGCGGATGCCCGCCTCGGCCTTGCAGATGTCGCCCTCCGCCGCCACGAACGCCGCCTGGCGCGCGTCGCTGTAGGCCTTGCCGGACTTGCCGCCCGTCGCGGCGTTGACCCGGCCGGTGATGTCGGTGATCGACTGCAGCACCTCGCCGGTCATGCCCGGGCACGTCCGTTCCTCGGTGCGCGCGGCCGTCAGGAAGCCGTCCTTCAGATGGTCCGTCGTCGGGTCCGACAGGGCTGTCAGGCAGCTGACCACGCAGTGGTTGTTGGTCAGAACCAGACCGTCCTTCGACACGATCGAGGCCGAACAGCCCGGGATGCGCACGGAGGCGGCCTGCACGCGGTCGAGCCAGGGCTGGTCGACGGTCGCGCCGTAGGCTTCCTTGACCCGCGCGGCCGGGAAGCTGTCGAAGGTCCACATGCCCTCGTCAGCCGAGGCCGAAAAAGCGATCGCCAGACCAGCAGCGGCCGCCAGCCCGGCAAGGCCGGCGAAAAGAACGCGGTTCATTGAAAAGCCTGCAAAAACGGGAACAAAAATGACGGTTCCATGCGGCATTAGCGCGCGAAATCCCGTCTGACCAGACTTCGACGCAAGGCCTTACCCCGATTTAACTTGGCCGCGAGCGAACTCCGTTACAGAACCGCATCGCGCTCAGGTAGCGAGCGGTCGGGGAGTTGTTGTCGTCATGTCGCTGGCCCTGGCCACGCTGATCTACGAGTGGCGTCGGTACATGGCGGCCGTCATGGCGCTGGCGCTGTCAGGCCTGCTGGTGCTCGCCATGACGGGCGTGTTCATCGGCATCGGCAAGAGCTTCACCGCCCAGACCGAACGCTCCAGCGCCGACATCATGATCATGCGCCCCGGCGCGACGAACCTGATGGGCGGCCCCTCCGGCGTGCCCCGCCGGTTCATTCCACTGGTCTACAACCACCCTGAAGTGGTCGAGGTCCAGCCGTTCGACAACGCCGCGGGCACCTTCCAGTCGGTCAAGACCTACGACCCGACCATGAGCCAGGCCCAGCGCGCCAAGCAGAACGGGCCCAAGCAGAAGTTCGTCATGACGAGCATCATCGACACCACGCCCGGTTCGGTGACGATCCCGACGGACTATTCCCAGGAACTGGTCGACGCCCTGCGCCAGCCCTACACCATCGCGGTCGACGAGACCTCGCTGCCCACCCTCGGCGTCAAGCTCGGTGACCGCGCCATTTACAACGGTCAGACCGTGACGATCGTCGGCGTGCTGCGCGGCTACCCGAACATGATGCAGCCGACCATTGTCATGTCGCGCGACACCCTGCGCATGCTGGGTCAGGCCGACACCGGCGCTCGCGTGGGCCCGTTGATGGTCAAGATCCGCGATCCCGCGCGCGCCGAGGCCGTGGCCGCCGACCTCAACAGGATGGGCAAGGGCGACTGGAAAGCCTGGACCCGCCAGGAGCTGGCCGACGCCAACGCCGGCGCCATGTTCGAGGAAGGCATCCTGGTGATCATCATCGGCGGCTGCGTGGTCCTGGGCATCATCATCGGCGTGGCCATCACCTGGCAGACCCTGCGCGGCGCGATCATGGCCAACATCAAGGAGTTCGCCTCCCTGCGCGCCCTGGGCGTCAGCATGGGCTCCCTGCGCCGCATCGTCGTGGAGCTGAGCTTCTGGGTCGGCTGCGTCGGCGTCATAGCGGCGATCAGTCTGACCTGGCTGGTCAAGCTGTTCGCCGCATCAAATGCCGTCGTCATCGGCCTGCCGATCGGCCTGCTGATCATCGTCGGCGGCGGCCTGATCGCCATCGCCATGGTGTCGGGCTTCCTGTCGCTCGGCGTCCTCAAGAGCAGCCAGCCGGCGGACCTCCTGCGATGAATGCTCACACCAGCGTCCACGCCCGGCACGGCGAATTCGCAATCGAGGCCAAGGGCCTGGTCAAGCGGTTCAAGTCCGGCAAGTCCTTCGTCGAGGTCCTCAAGGGCGTGGATTTCGACGCGCGCCACGGCGACCTGACCATGGTCATGGGCCCCTCGGGCTCGGGCAAGTCGACCCTGATCGCCGCCCTTTCCGGGTTGCTGCGCCCCGAGGAAGGCCGTGTCGACACGCTCGACGTCGACGATCTCTGGACGCTTTCAGCCACAAAGATCGACCGCTTCCGCCTCGACCACTGCGGCTTCATTTTCCAGGGCTTCAACCTGTTCCCGGCGTTGACCGCGCTGCAGCAGGTCACCACGGTGTTGAAGTTCCAGGGGCTCACCCCGGCCCAGGCGACCAGGCGCGCCACCGAGGCGCTGGTGGAAGTCGGACTCGGCAATCGCCTGAACCAGCGCCCGTCGGAACTGTCGGGCGGTGAAAAGCAGCGCGTGGCCATCGCCCGCGCCCTGGCCAAGGACCCGCAAATCCTGTTCGCGGACGAGCCGACCTCGGCCCTCGACGGCGAGAACGGCCAGACCGTCATCCGCCTGCTCCGGCGGGCCGCCACCGAACACGGCGCCGCCGTGATCTGTGTGACCCACGACCCGCGCCTCGAGGCCTGGGCCGACCGGGTCATCCATATCGAGGACGGCAAGATCACCGGCGACGAGCGCCGCACCCCCAATCCCGACGCCTCGCTGGCGTCGCACTGACTGTTCCCGAAGGACCGACCATGCCCGCTTTCCTGAAGAACAAATGGCTCTGGATCGGCCTCGTGCTGGTTCTGCTGGTCCTCGGCGGCTGCACCTTCATGCAGAAGGCCGGCGCGGCCAAGAAAGCCGCCGCCGAGAAGGCCTCGCACACCAAGGTCGACAGCCCCTACGCGGCCATCGCCAACGCCAAGGTCGACGTCGAGGGCGGCATCGTCCAGGTCGCCGCCCGCCGCGGCGGCGTGGTCAAGGAAGTCTATGTCCAGGAGGGCGACCGCGTCGTCGCCGGTCAGGTTCTGGCGCGTCAGGAAGATGACGAGGCCCGCCTGGCCGTCGCCCGCGCCAGCGCGACGGTGCAGCAGGGCCTGGCCCAGATCGGCGTGCTGCAGGTCAAGCTTGACGCTTCGCGCCGCGAGTACCGTCGCCTCGAGAGCCTGATGGCCAGCAACTTCGTCGCCGCCCAGCGCCTCGACACCCAGCGCGACCAGATCCGCGACTGGGAGGCCCAGATCACCGCCCAGCGCGCGACCATCGCCACCTTCCAGGCGGCCCAGCGCGAAGCCGAATACGCCCGGGAACTGACCATCATCCGCGCGCCCAGCGCCGGCCGCATCGCCCGCCGCTACGCCAACCCCGGCGCCGGCGCCTCGACCCTCAACGTCTCGACGATGTTCGACCTTGAGCCGGACGCCCCGCGTATCGCCCGCGCCGAAATCGTCGAGAGCGACCTGCCCAACGTCCAGGTCGGCCAGCAGGTCGAGATTACGCCCGAGGGCGATCCGACCAAGGTCTACGTCGGCCGCGTGCTGCGTCGAGCCGCCGTCTTCGGCGCCCGCAAGCTGGCGTCGGACGACCCGTCGCAGCGGTCCGACGAGCGCGTGGTCGAGGTGGTCGTCACCGCCGACGGCGCCCCGCTGCTGATCGGCCAGCGCGTGCTGGTGAAGTTCATGAAGCCCGGCAAGATTCCCGGCGCCCCGCAGCCCGCAACCCGCGGCGTCCCTGCCGATCGCGCCATGAAGACGCCCGGCAAGGCGGAGTGATCCCCGCTTGACGCCTCCCCTGCTGCGCCGCAAAACGCCGCCAAATCCAAACAGGCGTTCAGCGCGAGAGGAATACGCACATGGCCGACATTCGCTTCGACGGTAAGGTCGCGATCGTCACGGGGGCCGGCGGCGGTCTGGGACGTCAGCATGCCCTGGAACTGGCGCGCCGCGGCGCCAGGGTGGTGGTCAATGACCTGGGCGGCTCGATGGACGGCTCGGGCGGCTCCTCCACCGCGGCCGACGCGGTCGTGGACGAGATCAAGGCCCTCGGCGGTGAAGCCATCGCCAACGGCTCGTCGGTCACCGACGACGCCGGCGTCGCCCACATGATCAAGCAGGCCATGGACACCTGGGGCCGGATCGACATCCTGATCGCCAACGCCGGCATCCTGCGCGACAAGTCGTTCTCCAAGATGGAGATCGCCGACTTCGAACTGGTGCTGAACGTCCACCTGATGGGCACCATGAAGCCGACCAAGGCGGTCTGGGAGATCATGAAGGCCCAGAACTACGGCCGGATCGTCGTCACGACCTCCTCGTCAGGCCTGTACGGCAACTTCGGTCAGTCCAACTACGGCGCGGCCAAGCTCGGCATCATCGGCTTCATGAACACCATCAAGCTCGAGGGCCAGAAGAACAACATCCACATCAACGCCATCAGCCCGGTCGCCGCGACGCGCATGACCGAAGGCCTGATGCCGCCGGCGGTGCTGGAGAAGCTGAAGCCCGAATACGTGACCCCGGGCGTGGTTTTCCTCGCCTCGGACGAAGCGCCCACGGGCGCGATCCTGACGGCCGGCGCCGGCGCCTTCGCCCTGGCCAAGATCGTCGAAACCGAGGGCGTCTACCTCGGCGAGGACGGCCTGTCGGTCGAGGAAGTCCGCGACAACTGGGCAAAGATCACCGACGACAGCCAGGCCCAAGCCTATTTCGCCGGCGGCGAACAGGGCCAGAAGTTCTTCCGCAAGATGGCCGGCGGGTAAAAGCTCCACTCTTCCTCCCCGCGAAGCCGGGGAGGGGGACCACGCGCAGCGTGGTGGAGGGGGTTGCGCCGGCGGTGGCCGGACGATCCGGAAAG
>JBKJII010000015.1:0-7275 GCA_046598505.1 Caulobacter sp.
CGTCGATGTTCGCCGCCTTGATCCTGCTCGCCAGCGCGGCTCTGGGCGCCTTCATCTTCGGCCAGGCCGGACCGGAACTCTTCCGCCAGGAAAAGGGCGTCGAACCCAGCATCAACGCCCGTGAGCCGTCGACCAACCTGTCCCCGGCCGAGAAGGCGATGGCTGCCGAAATCGAACGATTGATGAAGGTGGAGCGCCTCTATCGCACCCCGGACCTGCGGATTTCGACCCTGGCCCAGCACTTGCGGGCCCCCGAACACCGGCTGCGTCATCTGCTCAATCAGGGTCTGGGATTCCGCAACTTCAACGCCTTCATCGGCCAGTGGCGCATCGACGAGGCGCGTCAGGCCCTGGCCGATCCCGAACAGCTGCTGGTGCCCATCTCCACCATCGCGATCGACAGTGGGTTCCAGTCGCTGGCGCCCTTCAACCGCGCCTTCAAGCGCGAGACCGGACTGACGCCGACAGAGTTCCGGACGCGGGCGCTCGGCGGCGCGGCCGTCGTCGAAGATCCGCTGCAGCCCGCGACCTAGTGTGCGGGCCCGACCCGGTCAGTCCTCCGCCATGGCGATCCGCGTGGCCATCAGGGGATCATCGACGACGTCCGTGCCCGCATCGACGACCACTTCATGGATGACGCCCCTGAAGGCAAACGGCCGGATGTACCGATCGCTGACCGGGCTGGCTTCATTGTAGCCGCAGCAGACGCCCCCGCCGGTGGGACTGCCCGGCCACATGCCCTCGATGCGCCCCTTCGCCACCACGACATCATCGCAGAGGAGCGAGGTGTCGCCCTGGCGTGCGCCGGTCTTCTGGAAGTCGAAGACAAGCCGATGTCGGCCCGCCGGGATGGCGGTCTCGCTCTCCAGCACCCAGCGTCGGGCCGGGCCGACGTATTCGTGCACCAGCCGCCCATCCTGGATGAACAGGACATAGCCGCCCGCTTGACCGCCCACGGATAGCAGCACGCCGTCATCGCCATCAGCCAACTCCACGTCGGCGGTGATCCTGTAGGAGCGGTTGGCGACCCCGGGCGCGGCGTAGCCGGACACGCGGTTCATTCCCTGTTCGAAACGCCATTGCCTGCGCGGCGCGGACCAGTAGGTCAGGGCGATCCGCTCGAAATTTCGGTCGTCGAGCGGCAGCACCTGGTTCCGCTCGGCCTCTTCCCACCATAACGCGATCATCTCGCGAAGCTTGTCCGGATGGACCTCGGCCAGATCATTGGCTTCCGAGAAGTCGGTGTCGAGGTGGTACAGTTCCCACCGGTCCGCGTCGTAGTCGTCGCCCTTGAAGTGCCGTGTGACCGCCTTCCAGCCATCCGCCCAGAGCCCGCGATTGCCCATCAGTTCGAAGTACTGGACGCGCTTCCCCTCCGGCGCCTGGGGATTGTCGAAGGTGTAAGCCAGGCTGGCTCCGTGGATCGGCATCTGATCGACGCCCTGGACGGTCGCCGGAGCGTTCAATCCACACGCTTCGAGGATCGTCGGGGCGATGTCCGAGCAGTGGCAGAACTGGGGACTGATCTCGCCGCCCGTCGCGATGCGGGCGGGCCAATGGACGATGAGGGGATCGCGGACCCCGCCCCCGTGGGTCTGCATCTTGAACCATTTGAGCGGCGTGTTGCCGGCATGGCCCCAGCCGGCTGGATAGGCGTTCCAGTGCCGGTCGGTGCCGAGTTCATCGATCGCGGACAGCTTCTCTTCAAACGTCTCCGGGTGAGACTGGACGTAGCGGCGCAGGTTGATGTCGCCGAAGTCGCCGCCCTCGGCGCTGGCGCCGTTGTCGGACAGCACCATGATCAGGGTATTGTCGAGCATCCCGCGCGCTTGGAGCCAGGCGGTCAGGCGGCCGATCTGGGCGTCGGTGTGATCGAGGAAGCCGGCGAAGACTTCCTGATGGCGCGCGCACAGGCGGCGCTCGTCTTCATTCATTGATGCCCAGGGTCGGACCCCGGCGTTCATCGCCGTGAGCTGCGTGCCGGGCGGGATGATGCCCAGCGCGATCTGGCGGGCATGCCATTGTTCCCGCACCACATCCCAACCCTCATTGAACCGGCCACGGTATTTGTCGATGTAGTCTTGCGGCGCCTGGTGGGGCGTATGGCAGGCGCCGAACGCCAGATAGCCGAAGAAGGGGCGATCCGGAGAGCCGGTCTTCTGGTCGCGGATCATGTCGATGGCGCGGTCAACCAGATCCTCGCTCAGATGGTAGCCGGGCCGATTCGGGGTCGGGATGAAGTGGTTGTCGCTCACCAGCTCCGGGTGCCACTGGTCCACCAGTGAGTAGAGAAAGCCGTAGAAGCGCTCGAAACCCCGTCCGAGCGGCCACTGACCAAACGGCCCGGCCGCAGTCATTTCACGCGCGCGGGTCAGGTGCCATTTGCCCAGGGCGAAGGTGCTGTAGCCTGCCGGCTTGAGCATCTCGGCAAGCGTGGCGGCCTTCAGAGACACCTGGCCGTGATAGCCGGGGAACCCGGTGCACATGTCGGCGATCAGGCCCATGCCCACGGCGTGGTGGTTGCGGCCGGTCAGCAGCGAAGCGCGCGTGGGCGAGCACATGGCCGTAGTATGAAAGCCGGTGTAACGACGGCCGCCGCGAGCGAGGGCATCGATGTTGGGCGTCTCGATCGTCGAGCCGTAGCAGCCGAGGTGGGCGAAACCCACATCGTCCAGAACGATGACCACCACATTCGGGGACCCCGGCGCCGGCAGGTTTTCCGGTTCGAACCAGGCTTCGGAATCCTGATAAGTGCGTCCAATCATGCCGGGCCAACAGTCTTCGGGCTGGGTCATGGTGCCTCGCGTACAGGGTCACGGCGGCGAGCCCGTGAACTCGTCCAGGGCGTCGGCGGAAGAAGATCTCCCCATTCTCGTGAGCGTAACGAGAGGGGCGGGCAAGACCTCTGCCTGCGCGGAAATTCGGCGGCTAATCCGTTCCGAAATCGACCTGATCGAAATCTGAAAATATCTTCAAAAACAGTATTTTAACGGAAATTCCCAGTCCGGGGGCATGGCTTGATCATCGTTGGCGACGGGGCGAACCACGACCGTGTGGCCAAGCAGCACAGAACTGCGTTTCGGCCCCGGGGGAGGAACTTAGGATGAGAACGTCGTATCTGAGCGGGACCACGGCCATCGCCGCAGTGTTCGCCGCGAGTGTCTGGGCCGGCCCGGCGCTGGCCAGGGCTGATGCCCCGGCCGCAGCGACGACCGAAGTCCAGGAGGTGGTCATCACCGGCTCCCGACTGCTGACCGCCGAACAGGCGGACGCTCTGCCGCTGCGCATCGTCACGGCCGAAGAACTGCAGAAGCAGGGCTCGCCGCCCCTTCTCGAAGTCATCCGCGCCATGCCTGAAACGGCCGGGTCGATCGGTAACTCCAACGCCTCGCAAGCCGGCAAGGGTCAGGGCCTGGAGTCGTCGGAAAGCATCAACCTGCGCGGCCTTGGACCGGACCGGAACCTGGTGCTGCTGAATGGTCGCCGGATGCCGCTGGTGTCCGGCTTCTTCGTCAACACCCGCAACATGCCCATGTCCGCCATCGCCAGGGTGGAAGTCCTCAAGGACGCCGCGTCGACGACCTACGGCTCCGACGCGATGACCGGCGTGGTCAACTTCATCACCCGTCGCGACTTCGAGGGCCTGGAGGTCGGCGGCAACTACACCTGGATCGACGACACCGACGGCAACTACGATCTCGATGCGACCTGGGGCCGGGTCGGCGACAACTGGAACCTGCTGGTTTCAGGCGGCTATCAGTCTCGCGCCCAACTCAGGGTTCTCGACCGGCCCTGGTCGACGCCGCCCTATGCAGTCAACCCGGACGCCGGCTGGAATTTCTCGTCCAACCCGGCACAGTTCACGCCGGTCGCGAATACCGGTCCGGGCGGTTCGCTCGCTGCCAACGGCCCGCGTGCTGTGGATGCCGGCTGCGCGCCCCTCGGCGGCATCCAGCCTTTCGCCGGCTTCTGCGTCAACAATGTCCAGTACTGGCAGGACCTCGTCGCGCCGGCGACGACCTGGCAGCTGTATGGCGAGTTCAACTGGGATCTGAACGACACGACGACGCTGCACCTCGAGGCGCTCTACGCCAACTCCGAGGCGATCATGCACTACCCGCCATCGTTCAATCAGCCCAAGCCGATCACCGAGACCGTCCTGCCCGGCAACATCAATCCCGCGAGCTGGATCGCGGGGACCACGCCCCGGCTGTTCAACAACTGGTTCGTGCCGATCGCCAACCCCGGACTGGCGGCCTATGCGGCGGTCAATCCCGGTCAGTTCCCGGTGGGCACCACCGGAGTCTTCATCCCCATTGGGCAATGGCGGCCGTATCTTCTGGGTGGAAATCCTTTCTTTGGCGGGCCCTCGACGCCGGGCTACCAGACGCGGGATCAAGAGCAGTTCCGACTCTCCGCCGGGCTGACCGGTTCCTTCGGCGAGTCGGTGCACTGGAATGCGGACCTGACTTACGGTCGGAACGAGCACACCCTTCGTGGCTATGACTCCAGCGGGGTGATGATCGAGCTGGCCCTGCGCGGCCTCGGCGGTCCGAGCTGCAACTGGCAGACCGCCGCGCCGGGCAGCGCCGGGTGCCTCTGGCTCAACCCGATGTCCAACGCCATTTCTGGCGCGCCGATCAACGGCATCGCGACCAACCCGGGCTACAACGCCGCGGTCGCCAACACCAAGGAGCTGGCGAACTGGCTGATGATCGAGCAGGTCCGCTATCTGACCAGCGAGACCACGGAAGCGAACTTCGGCATCGACGGCAATCTGGGCGATCTGACTCTCGCCGGCGGCAATATCCGATGGGCGGCGGGCGCCCAATGGCGGCGGATGGCGTTCAACGAGCATGACTCTGAATATGCCGACCGCACCCGCGTCCCCTGCCTCAACTCACCGCTGAATATCCCTGGCGCCGACGTCTGCACCCCGACGCCGTACACGCCTCTGGGCCTGGCCGCGGCGTTCGCGCCGACCGACATCACCACCGATATCTTCGCCGTGTTCACCGAAGTGGTGCTGCCGATCTCGGAACGAAGCGACATCACGTTCGGCGCACGATACGAGGACTATGGGTCGGATGGCGGCGGGACCTTCGATCCGCAGGTCCGCGCCAAATTCCAGCTGACCGACTTCCTGGCGCTCCGCGGCTCGGCGAGCACGACCTTCCGCGCGCCGCCGCAGACCGCGCTGGCCCCCAACCCCGTAGCCTCCATCCCGACCATCCTGGGAAAGGCGACGGCGCTGGATCTGATCGGCAACCCAGACCTGAAGCCCGAAACAGCGACCACCTACAGCTTCGGTCTGATCCTCCAGACCCGTCACCTCGACGCCGGGATCGACTACTACAACTACGATCTGAAGGACATTCTGACGTCAGAGCCCCAGAACGCTATCGTCAACGCGATCTTCCCCAATGGGGCCGGCGGCGCCAACAACTGCGCCACGGCCGATCCGGCCTTCCTGGCGAACCACTTCGTATTCAACGGGGCCTGCAGCGCGGCCAACCTCTCCAAGGTCATGCTTCTGCGGATCAATGGTCCCGCCGCCACGTTCGACGGCGTCGATTTCCGGGCGACCTACCGGATGGATGATGTCTTCGGTGGGACCCTGACGCTGGGCACGGTCGGCAACCGAACACTCCACTACACCTTCGCGCCGTTCAGCGTTTCGGGACTGGCGATCGCCGGCTTCGATGGGGTCGGCAAGCTCAACGCCGGCACGCTGGCCCATACACTGCCCGAGTGGAAATGGCAGAGCTACCTCAACTACAACCGGGGCCCCGTGAACCTGCGCTGGTCGGTGCGCTACAACTCCGAGTACATCGACCAACGCCAGGCGACGACCGCGATCGGACGCACGATTGACGCTTCGACCGTCCATGACGTGGCCGCGGTCGTTGAGCTGCCCCGAAACGTCACCATGTCGTTCGCCATCAGCAACGTGTTCGACGTCGATCCTCCGCTCGCCAGGCTCCCGGAAGGCTACGACGCCATGACCTCCGACCCGCTCGGCCGCAATTTCCGCCTCGGACTGCGGATGACTTTCTAGCCGGACGCAAGTCCACGGGGCGACGCGGAAACCCTCCCCGCGTCGTCTCACAAACCCTGCCATCAGGGGCCTGGCCGTCGCTTGTGATGCCCCGCTCGTTGAACGCGGTGTCACGGGCGGCGGTCATTTTTTGCCAGTGGTTAGAGAGGCGTCGGGCTCCCCAGCCAAGGTCCGGATTTCCGGGAAGGCCTGTTAGCGGGGAAACCGTCACGTTTTTTCAGGGCCGGAGACCGGGCCCCGCAATGGGCCCGTGAAGGCGCGAAACGGCCACCATCAACGGCCTGCGGATGACGGTTTGGGTGGCGCGAGCGCCCGGAATGTCGGGGGTTCAGGGACCGTGGTGGCGCGCGGAGACGGCTCGCAGCGACTGTCTGGCGGTGGGGGCAGTCAGGTGCGGACTTCCCTTAGACTCTGTCGCGCGATGAGCGTAGATCAACGGCTGGCGCTGTCCGTAGTCAGGCCCACGCTATTGACGCCAGGTCTTCGCCTTAGCCGTGGGCCAGGACGGCCAGCAGCAGCAGGGCCACGATGTTCGCGATCTTGATCATCGGGTTCACGGCCGGGCCGGAGGTGTCCTTGTAGGGGTCGCCGACAGTGTCGCCGGTGACGGCGGCCTTGTGGGCTTCAGAGCCCTTGCCGTGCGTGACGCCGTCGCTGTCGGTGAAGCCTTCTTCGATCACCTTCTTGGCGTTGTCCCAGGCGCCGCCGCCCGAGGTCATCGAGATGGCGACGAACAGGCCGGTGACGATCACGCCCATGAGCATGGCGCCGAGGCTGGCGAAGGCGTTGATCTTGCCCGCGATGGCGTTGATCACGAAGAACAGGACCACCGGCGAGGCGACGGGCAGCAGCGACGGGACAATCATCTCCCGGATCGCGGCCTTGGTCAGGATGTCGACGGCCTTGCCGTACTCGGGCTTCACTTCGCCGGTCATGATGCCGGGGTTCTCACGGAACTGGCGACGGACCTCGACCACCACGGCCTGGGCCGCGCGACCGACGGCCGTCATCGACATGCCGCCGAACAGGAACGGCAGCAGGCCGCCGAACAGCAGACCGACCGCGACGTAGGGGTTGGACAGGTCGAAGGTGACCGCGCCCAGACCGTCGAAGAAGCCGCCCTTGCCGGCCGCTTCGGCCGTGAAGAACTTCAGGTCTTCGGTATAGGCGGCGAACAGCACCAGTGCGCCGAGACCGGCCGAACCGATGGCGTAACC
>JBKJII010000023.1:0-2589 GCA_046598505.1 Caulobacter sp.
CGCCGGGAGCGCCCCGATGACCATGAGCGGCGGCCTTACCCGTCCGGGCGAACGCGATCGGCTGATCGTCAAGTTCACCGAGATCGACTGGACCTTCTGCTTCATCCTCTGCCTGATCGCGGGGGCCGGCGGGATGATGATGTTCTCGGCCGCGGAATCGTCCTGGACGCCGTGGGCCGCGCCACATCTGATCCGCTTCGCCGTGTTCTTCGTGATGATGATCGTGCTGGCCATGGTGGGGCTGCGGGTCTGGTTCGCCGCCGCCTATCCGGTCTACGCCATGGCCCTGATCCTGTTGGTCCTGGTCGAGCTGTTCGGCGACTCCGCCAAGGGCGCCCAGCGCTGGCTGGAGCTCGGGCCGCTGCGTTTCCAGCCCTCGGAGGTGATGAAGATCGGCATCGTGCTGGCCCTGGCGCGCTTCTACCACGGCATCTCCGCCGACAGCGCGCGCCTGAGCTGGTGGCTGCTGATCCCGCTGCTGTTGATCGCGGCCCCGACGCTGCTGGTGGCGCACCAGCCAGACCTGGGCACGGCGGTGCTGATCGCCGCCACCGGCCTGGCGATCATGATGCTGGCCGGCCTGTCCTGGAAACTGGTCGGCGCCGGCGTGGTGGCGATCGTCGGCGCGGCGGTGCCCTTCGTGCTGTTCTTCATGCACGACTATCAACGCAAACGCGTGCTGACCTTCCTCGATCCGGAGAGCGACCCGTCCGGCTCCGGCTACCACATCCTGCAATCCAAGATCGCGCTGGGCGCCGGCGGTCTGCTGGGCAAGGGCTACGGCCTGGGCAGCCAGAGCCAGCTCGACTTCCTGCCCGAGAAACACACCGACTTCATGTTCGCGACTCTGGCGGAAGAGTTCGGCTTCGCCGGCTGCTTCTCGATCCTGTTCCTCTACGGCGCGATCATCTTCATGGCCTTGCGCATCGCCTCGACCAGCCACAGCCATTTCGGCCGGCTGTCGGCCGCCGGCGTGACGGCGACCTTCGCGCTCTATGTGCTGATCAACGGCGCGATGGTCATGGGCCTGGCGCCGGTCGTCGGCGTGCCCATGCCGTTGCTCAGCTATGGCGGCACGGTCATGCTGACGGTGATGATCGGCTTCGGCCTGGTCCAGTCGGTGCGCGTACACCGCTACTCCGAAGTGACGAGCGGGCGCGGCGCGCTGATGTAGTCACCTTTGCAGGTGACAGCAGGCAGATATTGGAACAGGAGTGGTGGCGAAACAGGAGTTCGCCATGTCCCTCGTTGTCCAGACCATCATCTGCAGCACCAGGCCGGGTCGGGTCGGCCCGATCATCGCCAACTGGTTCCATGAGGCCGCCAGGGTGCACGGCAAGTTCGATGCGCAGCTGGTCGACATCGCCGACTTCAACCTGCCGGTCTACGACGAGCCGCGCCATCCGATGATGCAGAAGTACGAGCACGACCACACCAGGGCCTGGGCCGCCAGCGTGACTGCCGCCGACGCCTATGTGTTCGTCACGCCAGAGTACAATTACGGCCCGCCGCCCTCGCTGGTGAACGCGCTGAACTATGTCTACCGCGAGTGGAACTACAAGCCGGCCAGCTTCGTCAGCTACGGCGGCGTCTCGGGCGGCCTGCGGGCTGTACAGGTGGAAAAGCAGATCCTGACGACGCTGAAGATCATGCCGATCCCCGAGCAGGTCGTGGTGCAGATGCCGGGTCAGCAGATCGAGGACGGGGTGTTCAAGCCAGATGGTGTGCACGCCGCTTCGGCTGGCCGTACGCTCGACGAGCTGCATCGCTGGGCGGAAGCTTTGAAGGTGATGCGGGCCTAACCCCACATTCGCATCGTTCCGCTCTCACCCGAAGGGGATCGCTAGTTGTGGAGCCTCAACAGGTTGTCTGAATCCGTCCGGATGCTGAAGAGCCCATTGGCCTTGATGGAATGATGCGCTCCGGACGTCGGACCTGGTCAAGGACGACCCCTTCAGGGTCGCCGCTGCGCGGCCGCGAAGCGGTCCTTGAGCAGGGCCGTCGTCGGAGCAATACTGGCCGTCAAGACATCAGGGCATGGTCCGCCGCGAGGGCAACCTATTGAGCGCTCACAGCTAGTCGCCCGTGGGAAAATGACGGACCGGCTTGGCCAAGGGACGGTGTTTCCACAGTTCGATTTCGGCTATCGCAGATGCCAGCATCGCAGCGAGATCAGTCGGCGAACCGTTCCATGTTCGCTCCAGTTCTTCGTCGTCGTTGGTATCGACCGAACGGGCCGTCACGGTGATGTCGCCCGGGCTGGGCGGGGAGATCGAGATCTGGAAGCACTCAAAGTCCCGCAGTCCGGTCAGGTAGAAAAACCGCGCCGGCTCATTCGCCCATTCGGTGAACAGGGGCGAACCTGACGCCTCCGCCCAGCGGCGAATGACATCATCGACTGAAGCATAGCTTGAGGGTTGGGTCATGGCCTGGGGGTGCTACCTTCGGCCCGCCTCATCCGTCGCCCGGATCAACGCGTCGATCACGCCGGGCTCGGTCGAGGCGTGGCCCGCGTCCCAGATGATGTCGAACTTCGACTCCGGCCAGGCCTTGTGCAGGGCCCAGGCGCTTTCCAGCGGTGTGACCACG
>JBKJII010000045.1:0-5748 GCA_046598505.1 Caulobacter sp.
GCCAGCGAGGGGCTCTCGCCAGACTTACTGCTGAGTCGGCCAAGCCTCTTTTCCGCCGTTCCGGTCTTCCTGTCCTCCGCAGACATGGAAGAGCTTCACAAGATCGTCGGCGCGATCCAGCAGGTGGCGGGCAATCCCGGCTATCGCGAAGCCGCCCTGGCCTGGGCGCCGGCCGCCGCCCAAACCGACTTCGGCCCGCGCGGGGCGCTGATGGGCTTCGACTTCCATCTCACCGACGACGGGCCGCGGCTCATCGAGGTGAACACCAACGCCGGCGGGGCCTTCCTCAACGCCCTGCTCGGCCAGGCCCAGCGCGCCTGCTGCGTGGCTGCGGGCCAGGGTATGGAGGCCGCGCAGGCGGCGGGATTCGCCGAGGCCGCGCGCCGCATGTTCGGGCAAGAGTGGAGTCATCAGCGGCAGTCGGGGGCCGCACACCGAATCGCCATCGTCGATGATGCTCCCCTTGAGCAATACCTCTATCCGGAGTTCCTGCTGGCGAAACATGTGCTCGAGGCCGGCGGCGCCGAGGTGCTGATCGTCGATCCGGGCGAGCTGGTCTATCGGGACGGGCGGCTGCGTGTCGGCGAGACCGAGATCGACCTCGTCTACAACAGGCTGGTCGATTTCGCGCTGGAGGAGGACCGCCACGCCGAGCTTCGGCGCGCCTATCTGGATGGCGCGGTGGTGCTCACGCCAAACCCGCATGTCCACGCGCTGTTCGCCGACAAGCGCACCCTCACCCTGTTTTCCGATCTGCAGCGGCTCGCCGGCTGGGGCGTTTCAGCGGCAGCCATAGAGGCGCTTCGCGCGGTTCCGCGCACGCTTGTCGTCACCCCCGAGAATGCCGACGAACTCTGGCGCGACCGCAAAGCGTGGTTCTTCAAACCCACGCGCGGCCACGGGAGCAAGGGCGTCTATCGAGGCGAGAAACTCACGACCAGAGTCTGGGCGGAGATCATCGCAGCCGAGTATGTTGCCCAGGCCTATGCGCGGCCGGGAGAACGGCGGATCGAGATCGACGGTCATCCGGAAACGCGAAAGGTCGATGTGCGACTTTATGCCTACGACGGGCAGGTGTTGCTGAGCGCCGCACGACTCTACCAGGGACAGGCCACCAATTTTCGCACCCCGGGCGGCGGCTTCGCGCCGCTGTTCGAGGCCTGAAAGGGTCCTAGTCGGCCTTCGGCCGCTGCTCGGGGGTCAAGACGGCAAAGAGGTCCGACACGGCGGCGCGCAGCGTTTGCAGACTGTTCCGATGCGCCTTCAGGGTCCGGTGGCGTTTTGGTCCTGGTTTTCCGGACAATTAGGGACCGTGGTTAGTCCTCGGTGCATCTTGCGCTGACAACACTGTCGGAGATCATGCTGCATTCGCCGGGGTCGGAGGGGGCGCTGGAGCCCCTTTATCCTTGGCTTGGGTTGCGGGGGAAACCGGCGTTGAAGACGTGGGTGTGGGTGAGGCTTGGGTCGCGACAGCTTTCGCGGGCTGGGGACGTGTCACGGGCGGCGCGGCGCCCGTCGGTGTCGGCGCGGCGCGGGAATCTGGCGCCTGAGCGAGGGGCGCTGAAGAGGGTGGCGTCGGATCGCTTGTGGCGGCTGCCGTTCCTTCCGCCGTACCCGGCTTGTGGGACGCCTCAGGCGCGGATCTTCCGGCCGTAGGCTTGTTGATGCCTGCCAGCTTCGTGCGCTTGAGCAACAAGGCGTTGGCGGCGACGACCGCCGTGCTTCCGGACATCGCAAGGGCGGCGACGGCCGGTCCCAGCAAGAACGGGTAGAGGACCCCTGCGGCAAGCGGGAAAGCGACGACGTTGTAGCCCACCGCCCACCAGAGGTTCTGGTGCATCTTGCGCAAGGTCGCGCGAGACAGGTTGATCGCGCCAACGACGTCGAAAGGATCGCTCTTCATCAACACGATGTCGGCGCTCTCGATAGCAACGTCCGTCCCGGCGCCGATGGCGAAGCCCACGTCGGCCTGAGTCAGCGCCGGGGCGTCGTTCACGCCGTCGCCCACCATGCCCACCTTCTTGCCCTTCGCTTGCAGCTCCTTGATCTTGCTTGCCTTGTCCCCCGGACGCACGTCGGCCAGCACTGCCTCGATGCCCAGGCCCCCGGCGATCCGCTGGGCGGTCCCGAGATTGTCGCCGGTCATCATGACGACTTCGACGCCACGATCGCGCAGCGCCTTTACCGCCGCCGCCGCCGTAGGCCGGGGCGCGTCAGCGATCGCGATCAGGCCGAGCAGTCGGCCCCCATGCGCAACGTGAACCACCGTCCGGCCAGCACCTTGCAGCTCTGTGGATTTGGTGCCCAGTGCGGCCAGGTCAATCTTCTGTTGCGCCATCAATTGCTGGTTGCCGAGGTAGACCATCTTTCCGTCCAGCTCCGCCTGCGCCCCCATGCCCTCGATGTTGAGGAAACGCGTCGCCTTGGGCGGCTGGACGGCCCCGGCCCGACGAAGGATGGCTTGCGCCAGAGGATGGTCCGACCCTGTTTCGACCGCGGTGGCCGCCGCCAGCAGTTGGGCTTCAGCGACGTCGGGCGCCAGAACGAGGTCGACGACCTCCGGCTGCCCCATGGTCAGCGTGCCGGTCTTGTCGAAAACGATGATGTCAAGCTTGGTGGCCTCTTCGAGAGCGGCGGCATTCTTGAAAAGGATGCCATTTTCCGCCCCCAGGCCAGTGCCAACCATGATCGCCATGGGAGTCGCCAGACCCAGGGCGTCGGGACAGGCGATGACGAACACGGTGATGGTCAACGTCACCGCGAAGATCAGCGGCATGTTGAGGACCCAGAACCAGACGCCGAACGTCACCAGGCCGGTCACGATCGCGGCCAGCACCAGCCACTGAGCGGCTCGGTCGGCGAGGAGTTGCGCCGGGGCTTTGGAGTTCTGCGCCTCCTGCACCAGCTTGACGATCTGTGCGAGCGCGGTGTCGGCTCCGACCTTGGTCGCGCTATACTGGAATGCCCCGCTCTTGTTGATGGTGGCCCCAATCACCGTGTCACCGGGCTTCTTGGCCACCGGCATCGATTCCCCGGTGAGCATCGACTCATCGACCTGCGAGTCGCCGCTCAAGACCGTTCCGTCGACGGGGATCTTGTTCCCGGGTCGAATGACCACGGTGTCGCCGACCACCACCTCGGCAGTCGAAATCTCGACTTCAGCCCCCTGCCGCAGGACCATGGCTGTCGGGGGCGTGAGGTTCATCAGTTTGCTGATCGCCGCCGACGCGCCGGCGCGCGCGCGCATCTCCAGCCAGTGCCCAAGCAGGATGAACACCAGAAGGATGGCTGCGGCTTCGTAGAACTGCTGCCCCCCCCAGATAAACGTCGCCCCGACGCTGAACAGGTAGCCGGTGCCGACACTGAGGATGACCAGCACCGCCATATTGGCCGAGCGGCTCAGGACGGCTCGGTAGGCGGCGACGAGAAACGGCCACACCGGATAGAGAATTGCGGCGGTCGCGAAAGGGAACAGGAACAGGTTCAGCCCGATGCCGAACGGCGGCTTGGGCGTGAAGGGTAGGCCCATGGGCGAAAATACGAAGATCGGCAGGCTGAAGGCCAGCGCGATCCAGAACCGGTTGCGCATATCGCGTGCCATTGACGCCATATCCTTGCCGCCCCCGTGGCCCATTTCCTGGGCCGTCGCGTCGACTTGACCGCCGTGGGACGCGTGCGGATCCGTTGCAGCGACTCCATCGCCAGAGGCGGGCGAAGCGACCGTGTTAGCCGGAATCGCTGCTTCGGCTTGCGAAGTCGGAGCTGCCGCCTCGGCGGGATTGGCTGGCGCGGGTGGTTTCTTCTGCCCTGCCCCATTGAGCTGTGCTGCGGCCGCCGCTGCCGCGATAGCCTGTTCAGGCGGTGATGCTTCAGCTTTCTGCGCTGAGGCATCCGAAGGCGGGTTGTCACCCGTCATGGGCGGCTGACTGTCAGTCTTGGCGCCATGCGCCGCGTGATCGAGCGGGGAGGCCGCAGCCACCTCAGAACGCGCATCGGCGGCGAGGGGCGAAGCCGTCGGAGGAGCGACTTCCGCAGGCGCCGGTGTTTCTACGGCGATCGTTGGAGAGGCCTCGGGTGCGGATGGCTGGGCGCCGGTCGCGACGTCTGGCTCTGGCTTGGAAACCGCAGAGGGAGATGTGGCGTCCGTAGCGGCCTTGTCGGGCTTCGCCGTTGGTTCCGCCAGTGTCGCAAGGACCGGATCGTTGGGCTGTGCGTCGGACGGAGGCGCGGCGGCCTCAGGCGGCGTTGCGGTTGTCTTCTCCTTTGCCGTCAGGGTCGTAGGCCGACGGGGTCCATGACTGCGGGGATGGCGGGTAGTTTCGATGGCGGCCTTCACCGCGCGCTTGAGCAGGTCGGGGGTCGTCAGCTCTTCATCGTAGGCGATCAACGCCGACCCGCTCAGCGCGTTGACTGAAACCTCTTTGACGCCGTGGACTCGGCCTAGTCGCTTTTCGACGCCGCGTTCGCTCAGGAAAGACAACAGGCCGCCAACCTTCACGACAGATGACTTCATGGTCGTTATCTCCTCGGAGACAGGCGCAGTTTGCGTGAAAGCAGACGCCGCGTCGCGACGATGGCGCTCACACGACAGACGCGGGATGGGGTGCGGCATTACAAGGCTGAGGGTTTGGTCGAACGCCCTGCCGCGCCTGGCTGATCGGCTTCCGGCCGGCTGCGGCGTAAGACGTCCGCACTCCGACTGTCCTCCCAGCACAGCTGGGCGAGCTGACTCGGGTCCACAGCTTACGGCCGCCATGGCTCCACTCAACGGGCCCAGCGCCGCGCTGGACGGCAATCCAGTTATCGCCCGGAGCGGAGTGAACCAAACATCCACGGGATCATTTAGCCATCAGCATCGCAAGCCAGGGGTCGTTTGCCTTCTCCACAGGCCCCGTGTTCTCACGACAAGTCCAAGTCGGAGCGCCGAGTGTTTCGGGCGATGCATCGGAGCTGGCAAGGCATGAACCAACCACAGTCGTCGCGATCGGGCGCCCGGATCAGGATGGCAGCCAATTCCCGGGGGGGCTCGAAGTCTGCCCAGCCGACCCTGCCGGACGCCCCTTTAGACCAACTCTGCATCGACACCCTTCGCACCCTGTCCATCGACGCCGTTCAGAAGGCCAATTCAGGACATCCGGGCGCCCCGATGGCCCTCGCCCCTGTCGCCTACACCCTCTGGCAGTCCTTCCTGCGCTACGATCCACGAACGCCCAACTGGCCCAACAGGGACCGCTTCGTGCTGTCCAACGGCCATGCGTCCATGCTGCTCTATGCGTTGCTACATCTAGCCGGCGTCAGGGACAGCGACGGAGACCTGGCGGTGACGCTCGACGACATCAAGGACTTCCGCCAGCTGGGCAGCCGGTGCCCCGGCCACCCGGAATACGGCGTCACGACGGGCGTGGAGACAACCACCGGTCCCCTCGGCCAAGGCTGCGGCGCCAGCGTTGGCATGGCGATGGCGAGGGGCTGGCTGGCGGCGCATTTCAACCGGCCGGGATTCACCCTGTTCGACTACGACGTCTACGCGATCTGCGGCGACGGGGACATGATGGAAGGGATCAGCAGCGAGGCCGCGTCCCTGGCCGGACATCTGATGCTCGGCAACCTCTGTTGGATCTACGACAGCAACAGCATCACCATTGAAGGGAAAACCGATCTTGCCTGGTCAGAAGATGTGGAAGAACGCTTCATCGCCAGCGGCGGCAATCTGGTCGTTGTTGTGGCCGTCAACCTTCTGCACATGCC
>JBKJII010000269.1:0-14377 GCA_046598505.1 Caulobacter sp.
AGCCCCGGGCGGTCGCGCCGAAAGCGGCGCCGAAAACCCCCAAGCCGGTCGAGGTGGTGGGCCAGACCCTGGAAAGGGCTTTCGACCCGCTGACCAGCGCTCTGAAACGCGCCGCGCTCCGCCGCGCCGACAAGACCGCCATGCCGGTCTCGCCGCTGGCTGTCCCGTTCCCGTCCATGACGCCGATCAAGGGCGTCAGCCTGGCGACCGGCCGGGCCGGTTTCTACAAGCATGAGCGCGACGATCTACTGGTGATGAGCTTCCCGGAGGGCGCGGCCTGCGCCGGCGTCTTCACCCGCCACGGGGTCGGCTCCGCCCCGGTCGACTGGTGCAAGCGCCACCTGGAAGCCTCCAAGGGGGAGGGCGTCCGCGCCCTGGTGGTCAATGCAGGCTGCGCCAACTCCTTCACCGGCCGCCCAGGCGCCGACGCCGTTCGCCGGGTGGCCTCGACCGTGTGTAAGCGATTCGACTGCCGCCCGCGCGACGTGATGGTGGCCTCCACCGGGGTGATCGGCGTGCTGCTGGACGACGCCAAGATCACCGCCCGCCTGGCCGAGGTCGAAGGCCGCTTGGCCGCCGACGGCTGGGGCGGCGCCGCGCGCGCCATCATGACCACCGACACCTTTCCGAAAGGGTCCTACGCCGAGGCGAAGATCGACGGGGTCACCGTGCGGATCGGCGGCATCTGCAAGGGCTCCGGGATGATCGCGCCGGACATGGCGACCATGCTGGCCTTCGTGGTCACCGACGCGGCGATCTCGCCGGGCGCGCTGCAGAACCTCTGCAACCTCTACACCCGCAACACCTTCAACGCGGTCACGGTGGACGGCGACCGCTCCACCAACGACACCTTGCTGCTGTTCGCCACGGGGCAGTCGGGGGCGGCGCGTATCAGCCGCGCGGGCGACCGCCGCCTGGCCGACTTCCGCGACAAGCTGGAGACCGTCCTGCTCGACCTCGCCCATCAGCTAGTGCGCGACGGCGAGGGCGCCAACAAGTTCATCAAGGTCACCGTAACCGGCGCCCAGTCCGCCGCCTCGGCCCGCAAGATCGCCCGCACTATCTGCGAGAGCCCACTGGTCAAGACCGCCTTCGCCGGCGAGGACGCCAACTGGGGCCGCATCGTCATGGCGGTCGGCCGCGCGGATGAGCCGGTGGACCGCGACAAGATGAGCGTGAAGTTCGGCGACCTCTGGGCCGCCAAGGACGGTCTGGTTTCCGAGACCTACTCCGAGGCCAAGATGAGCGCCTACATGAAGAAACAGGAGCTGGAAGTCAGCATCGACGTCGGCGTCGGCCGCGGCGCGGCGACGATGTGGACCTGCGACCTGACGAAACAGTACGTGGCGATCAACGGGGATTACCGGAGCTAGATCGGATTGGGAAGAGCGGGGACAGGTTAAGCTGTCCCTTGGGACAGCTTAACCTGTCCCCGCTCTTCCGCTTCAGCTACCCTCCCGCCAATCCTGGGGAGGACGTCGCACGATGGGTTTTCTGGCGCTGACGGTGCGATGGGCGCTGGTAAGCTGGTTCAAGCTGCAGGGCTGGACCGTCGAGGGGACGGCTCCCATTGCCCGCAAGTTCGTGATCATCGCCGCGCCCCACACCAGCAACTGGGACTTCGTCTACTTCCTGGGCGGGGCCGACGCGCTGAACCTCAAGCTCAGCTTCATGGGCAAGGCGTCGTTGTTCAGCTGGCCGTTCGGCAGGATGATGCGCGACCTGGGCGGCATTCCGGTGAACCGGTCGGCGGCCAGTGACATGGTCGGCGCCATGGCCGCCGAGTTCGCCAAACGCGACGAATTCATGCTGACGATCGCCCCCGAAGGCACGCGCGGCAAGGCGCAGGCGTGGAAAAAGGGCTTCTATTACATCGCCCTGCGCGCCGAGGTCCCGATGGTCTGCGGCATGATGGACTACCGCCGCAAGGTGGTGAGCCTGGGCCAGGCGATCATGCCCACCGGCGACTATGACGCCGACATGGCGGTGCTCAAGGCGATTTATCAATCCTGCTCGCCGAAGCATCCACAGCTGGCGACGACGTTTTAGGCGAGCAAGGATCGTGGACGGACGATGACCGGCCGTATTAGGCTCGACCGGGCGATACACACGATCAGGGAGAGGGGGCCGTATTGACCACGACCGTCTACTACTGGGCGCCGCACGAAAACCAGGTCGGCCATGTCGCGGTTGGCGTTCGCGGCGCGGCCGGTCAGGCTTACGTCAGCTGGTGGCCGAAGGATGAAGGCAAGACCGACACGTCCGGCAAATTGAAATCCGTCATCATCGGGGTGCCCGGCGTCGGCTACACCCTCGAAAAGGACATAGCCGGAGAGGGCGGCCGCCAACCGATCCTGACGACGCTCGATGGCCTGAAAGAGAACCAGATCATCGCCTGGTGGCGGACGTTCAGGCTGACGGACTGGTCGCTGCTACGGGTCAGCTGCGCTCAGGTCGCCGTCGACGCCCTGCGGGCCGGCGGGGCCGACGACCATATCGACACCCTGTCAGGATGGATGAGCAGCTGGCAGGCGACCTACTGGAAGCCGATGGAAGTCCATCTCTACGCCCAGCATGTGAAGTCAGGGCTGGCCGGAAAGGCGCCCTGACGGTTAGTTCACCGCCTCATGCACCGCCTTCAACGTCGCCAGCAGCTTCTCCGCGCCGTCGAGCGGCAGGCAGCTGAGCGGGTCGCAGAGGGCCTTGTCGGGGTCGGGGTGGAACTCGAGGAAAACCCCGTCCGCGCCGGCCGCCACGGCCGCCTTGGCGATCACCGACACGCCGTCGCGACGGCCGCCGGTCGAGGCCCCGCCCGTGCGCGGATCGGCGCCGGGCAGCTGCACCGCGTGCGTTGCATCGATGGTCACTGGCACGCCCAGCTTCTTCATCTCGCCGATGCCCAGCATGTCGACGATCAGATTGTTGTAGCCGAACGAATTGCCGCGCTCGCAAAGGATGGTCATGTCCGGCCCGCCGTCGGTGGCTTCCTTGACCTTGTCGAGGATGTTCCTGCAGTCCCAGGGCGCGAGGAACTGGCCCTTCTTCACATGCAGCAGCCCGCCGGCGGCCTTGGTCGCGCGGGCGGCCGCGACCACCAGGTCGGTCTGGCGGCAGAGGAAGGCCGGGATCTGCACCAGATCGGCCACGGCGGCGACCGGCTCGCACTCTTCGACCGTGTGGATATCAGTGGCGATCGGCACGTCGACTTTCGCCTTGACCTCGGCCAGGATCGCCAGGCCCTTCTCCAGTCCCGGCCCGCGATAGCTTTTCAGCGAGGAGCGGTTAGCCTTGTCGTAGCTGGCCTTGAACACATAGGGCAGGCCGAGGTCGGCGCAGATGGCCTTGAGCGTGCGCGCCGTCTCCAGCGCCAGCGCAAGGTCCTCGATGACGTTGATCCCGGCGATGACCACCAGCGGCTGGCCGTCGCCGATCGAGAGGTTCCAGCGGTCGAGGGTCAGTCTGGCCATGTCCGGCTCCGTGCGCGCGATGGGGCTCAAATAGCAGACGATACGCCCCTGTCGCCTGTCTGATCGGCTGGCGTGGCCTGAGTGTGGCTGCTAGGTCGGACAGCGATGACGCAGCCCGCCTCCGCCAAAACCATCCTGCTGGTCGCCGCCGCGGCGCTGATCGACGTCGATGGCCGGGTGCTGATCTGCCGGCGGCCGCAGGGCAAGCAGCTGGCCGGGCTGTGGGAATTTCCCGGCGGCAAGGTCGAGCCCGGCGAGACGCCCGAGGTCTGCCTGATCCGCGAGCTGAAGGAAGAGCTGGGGATCAACGTCACGGAGGCCTGCCTGGCCCCGTTCGTTTTTGCCTCGCACGGTTACGATTCGTTTCACCTGCTTATGCCACTCTACCTGTGCAGGCGCTGGGACGGGTTCGTCACCGCGCTGGAACATGAGGCGCTGGCGTGGGTGAAGCCCGACAAGCTCACGGACTATCCGATGCCGCCGGCGGACGCGCCGCTGGTGGCCTTTCTGCGCGATCTCATCTGAATCGCTTCTGGCGCAATGAGTCCGGGGCCACCGCCATCGAATACGGCCTGATCGCCTCGCTGGTATTCCTGGTGATCGTCACCTCGGTGACGCTCTTCGGCAACAAGACCAGCGCCAAGATGCAGTACGTCAGCGACGCGATCGCCGCCGCGATCAACTAGACCGCAGCGGACTCGCGAATTCAGGGAATTCAGGGGACAGCTTACTTATTTCGGCTCGGGCTCTACGGGTCAGTCCGGGGCGCAGGTCGGGAAATAAGTAAGCTGTCCCCTGAATATTTACCGCGGCGCCTTCCGCTCCACTGTCCCCAGCGCATCCGCCAGCCGCATCTTCGCCGAGCCGGGCTTGAGGGGCTTCTGCTGGCTGTCGTGGGGCGCCCAGCCGGTGACGGTGATGATCTCGAAGGTCGCCGTGACCTTGCCGTCGGGACCGCTGAACCGCTGGCCATAGAGCTCCATCGCCCGCAGCAGCACGCGCCGGGTCAGCGGACGTCTCGGCCGGTCGCGCAGCACATTGGTCTCGCCCATCGCCCGCAGGTCGCGCAGCAGGTTCAGCGGATGGCCGTAGCGCACCGTCACACTGTCGACGTCGGCCACCGGCAGGGCGAACCCGGCCCGCTGCAGCAGGGCGGCGGCGTCGAAGGCGTCCGCGAACGGCGAGATGCGCAGGCCGGCCCCGCCGCTGATCTCCGCCTCGGCCTCCAGCAGGCACTGGCGCAGCTCGGTCAGGGTCGCGCCGCCGAGCACCGAGCCGATGAACAGCCCGTCCGGCTTCAGCGACCGGCGCACCTGGATCAGGGCCCCGACCAGATCGTTGGTCCAGTGCAGCGCCAGGGTCGAGACGACGAGGTCCAGGCTGGCCGGCAAAAACGGCGACAGCTCTTCGTCCATCACCACGCGCAGGCCCGGCCGATCGCGCAGCATGGTTTCGGACAGATCCGTCTCGATCAGCAGATCGACCTTTTCGGCCGCGTCGCTTCGGGCCAGCGCCTGGCGAAAGGCGCCGTGTCGCGCGCCCAGGTCGACGGCCAGCGGAAAGCGACGCATGATCGCCTCCAGTCGCGCCACTGCATCCTGCGCCGCCCGCTGCTTGAGGAAGTCGGCGGTCGCGTAGCCGGGCGCGGCGCGGTCCAGCCGCCGCCGGTGCAGGGCGCGGTCGAACAGGATGGGAGGGCTGGCGGTCATGCGCGCGGAAGATGGCCTGTCGTGGCCGCTTTTGAAACCGGGACCGCGCATCATCGGCGCGGGACGGGCGCTGCTCGACCTGTTGTTGCCGCCGCTCGACGCCGGCGGGACCCCGGCCCTCACCAGCGGACTGCCCGCCGACGCCTGGAGCCGCATCGCCTTTCTGGAAGCGCCGGTCTGCGACGGCTGCGGGTCGCCCTACGACTATGACCCGGGCCCCGGCGTGCGCTGCGCCGCCTGCATGACCCGGCCGCGCGCCTTCGCCCGGGCGCGGGCGGCCTGTCTCTACGACGAGCACAGCCGCGACCTGATCCTCAAGCTCAAGCATGCTGACCGCACCGACCTCGCGCCGGTGCTGGCCCGCTGGCTGCTGCGGTCGGCCCGGGAGCTGGTCGACGAGGCCGACCTGATCGTGCCCGTTCCCCTGCATCGCTGGCGGCTGCTGTCGCGGCGCTACAACCAGGTGGCCGAGATGGCCCGGCCGCTGGGCGCGCTGGCCGGCGTGCCGGTGCTGCCCGACGCGCTCAGCCGGGTGCGACGTACCGAAAGCCAGGGGGGCAAGTCCGCCGGCGGGCGGCGTCGCAACGTGGCCGGAGCGTTCGCCGTCCCCGCCCGCCACCGGACCCGGATCGAAGGCCGCCGCGTTCTGTTGATCGACGACGTTCTGACCACCGGCGCCACCGCCCATGCCTGTGCAAGGGCCCTGCGGGCCGCTGGAGCCAGCGCTGTCGACCTCGCCGTCATCGCCAAGGTGCGCGGCGGCGCGGACACCACTATATGAAGCCCCGCAACAGGCAGCGTTCCGAGATCATGGCCCACGTCACCATCTACACCCGTCCCTTCTGCGGCTACTGCGCCCGCGCGCTCGGCGTGCTCGGCGAGAAGGGCGCGGACTTCACCGAGGTCGAAGCCGGCATGGACCCGGCCCTGCGCAAGGAAATGCTGGACCGCTCCGGCGGCCGGGCCACCTTCCCGCAGATCTTCATCGGCGAGCAGCACATCGGCGGCTGCGACGAGATGCTGGCCCTCGACCGGGCGGGCAAGCTGGACGCCCTGCTGACCGCATGACCCTGCGCGTCGGCCTGATCCAGACCCGCACCCCGGCCAGCCACGCGGCCGCGGTGGCGCATGTCGTCCCGCTGGTGCGCGAGGCAGCGGCGCAGGGCGCGACCTTCATCCTGACGCCGGAGGGGACCAACATCCTCGACCGGAACCGGGAAAAGCTGCTGCCACAGCTGACCCTGCTGGCCGATGATCCGGTGGTGAACGGCCTGCGGGCGCTGGCCGCCGACCTGGGCGTGTGGATCGACATCGGGTCGGCGCTGGTCAAGCGCGAGGACGGCAAGGCCGCCAACCGCCAGGTGCTGATCACGCCCAAAGGCCAGATCGCCGCGACCTACGACAAGCTGCATATGTTCGATGTCGACCTGCCGACCGGCGAGACGGCGCGGGAGTCGGCCACCTACGAGCCGGGCGAACGGGCGGTGGTGGCGGACATCGACGGCGCCCGGCTGGGCCTGACCATTTGCTACGACATGCGCTTTCCAGCCGTGTACCGAGCCCTGGCCGTCGCCGGCGCGAATGTCATGACCATCCCCGCCGCCTTCACCCGACCGACCGGCGAGGCGCACTGGGAAATCCTGCTGCGCGCCCGGGCCATCGAAACCGGCAGCTTCGTGCTGGCCGCGGCCCAGGGCGGCCTCCACGAGGACGGCCGCGGCACCTGGGGCCGGTCGACCATCGTCGCGCCCTGGGGCGAGGTGATCGGCAAACTGGACCATGACGAACCGGGCGTGCTGATCGCCGACCTGGACCTCGCCGAGGTGGACAAGGCCCGCGCCGCCATCCCGGTCCTGACCAATGCCCGCGCGTTCACCGGACCATGATCAAGTACGCCCTCGCCTGCGAGCACGGCCACGAGTTCGAGGGCTGGTTCGGCGCCTCCGCCGACTTCGACGACCAGGCCGCGCGTGGGCTGCTGGACTGCCCTGTCTGTGGCAGCAAGGCCGTGCGCAAGCAGATCATGGCCCCGGCCGTCGGCGGGACCAAGGCGCAGAACAGCGGCGCCGATCTGCCGCCCGAGGCGCGCCAGATGATGATGGAAGCCGTCGGCCGGGTCCGCGCCCATGTCGAGGCGAACTTCGACTACGTCGGCGATACCTTCGCCCGTGAGGCCCGCGACATCCATGAGGGCAAGAGCGAGGAACGCGGCATCTATGGCGAGGCCACGCCCGCCGAGGTGAAGGCCTTGGTCGAGGACGGTGTGCCGGTGGCGGCCCTGCCGCCCGCCCCGCCGAAAAAGACGGATGTGAACTAAATGTCGGTGACTGATCTCTTCGGCCAGGTCGACCGGCTGACCGATCAGTTGCGGCGTCTGAACCGGCCCTGCGTGGACATGCTCCAGCCCGGCATCGCGCCCTATGACGTGGAAGACCCGGTCGCCGTCGCGGGCCCGGCGCCCGAGGATCTGGTCTCGCTTTATGGGCGCCACAACGGCGTTGACCTGCCCGAGGGCCGGACGCTCGGCGACGGCCATGTGATCCCCGGCTACTACTGGATGCCGATCAACGAGGCGGTCCAGCACCACAAGGCCTTCAACGGTGGCGAGGACGCCTGGCCGAAGCGCTGGTTCCCGATACTGGCCGACGGCGGCGGAGGCTATCTGGCGGTGATCTGCGACGCGGAGTCCCCGGACTACGGCTGCGTCGTCGAGATGCTGCCCGGCGAGCCGGAACAGGAGATCGTCTTCGACAGTGTCTCGATGATGCTGGCGACCGCCATCCGCTGTTTCGCGGAAGGCGCCTACGGTCTCAAGGGTCGTTTCCTCGACGAGGACTACGACCGGTCCGGCCAGATCGCGGACCTGCTCAACGGGTCGCGCAGGATGGTTGATGCCGCGGACTACCGCTGAACCCGTCAATGCGTGGTTCGAGCCCCGGATCCAGTCCGGGGTCGGCTGAGGCCTCGCTCCTCACCATGGCGAACCCATTTGCCGTCCCCCCTCTACGTCATCCTGAGGAGCGATCCCTCAGGATCGCGTCTCGAAGGACGCACCCAGGCCTCTGCCTTCGCAGCGTCACGCAGGGCTCGCCCGATCCAGCCGCCAGCGCCAGATCAGGCCGTCGTCGGGATCATCGACCTGACCAATGAACTTCAGTCCCAGCCGCTTCAGGATCGTCGTCGAGGCGCTGTCCACCGGCAGGGTATGCGCCAGCACATGGTCCACGCGCGCGTCGGCCAGCGCGTGGTCGACCATGCCCCGCGCCGCTTCGGTTGCCAGACCCCGCAGGCGATAGCCCGGCGCGATTTCGTAGCCGATCTCGATCTGCCCGGCAGCGGGCGCGCCCTTGAAGCCACCCGTGCCGATCAGGGTCTGGTCTTCATCGTGAATGATGAAATGCATCCACCACTGGGCCAGGCCAGGGTCGTCCGCCAGCATGTCCCGGGTGCGTCCGATAGCGTCGATGGCGTCAACGCCGGCCCAGCCCGGTGCGACGGCGACGCCCAGGGTCGTCGCCAGCACGGCGTCGCCGAGACCGACCGCGACAAGGTCGCTGTGCTGAGCGGGCTCGAGCCGAAGGCGGGCCGTGCGGATCGCCATCAGCCCCGGGTGACCGTCATCATGTAGTTCACGTCCGCGTCCGCCGACCGGACCCACTTGCCGAGCAGGGGATTGTAGGCGACGCCGAACGGCCCGTTGATGTCGAACGGATGACCCTCAAGGAACGAGCGCAGCTCATCCGGCGTCAGGAACTGCTTCCAGTCGTGCGTGCCGGCCGGCACCCAGCGCAGAACGTACTCCGCGCCGATCTTGGCCAGCGCCAGGGCCTTGAGCGTGCGGTTCAGCGTGGCGACAATCATGATCCCGCCGGGCGCCAGCAGTTTCGCCGTCGTGCGCAGGAACTCGCCCGGATCGGCGACGTGCTCGATCACTTCCATGTTGAGGATCACGTCGAACGGCCCGGCCTTCTCGGCCAGCAACTGTTCGGCGGTCGAGGCGCGGTAGGCGATCTCCAGCCCCTGTTCTGCGGCATGGGTCGAGGCGGTGCCGATGTTGCGCTCCGAGGCATCCACGCCCGTGACGGCAAAGCCCAGCCGGCTCATCGGCTCGCTCAGCAGCCCGCCGCCGCAACCGATATCGAGCAGCTTCAGCCCCTCGAACGGCCGGCGCAGGCAACCGTCGCGCCCGAACCGGGCCAGGGCCTGTTCGCGGATGAAGCCCAGACGGATCGGGTTGAACTTGTGCAGCGGCGCGAACTTGCCCTTCGGATCCCACCATTCGGCGGCGATGCGGGAAAAGCGTTCGACGTCTTCGGGATCGACGCTGGTGCGGAGTTCTGGGGCGGCGGTGGCCATGGGTCAGCGAATGAGCACAACTTCGACCCCGACGTCCAGCCTGGCCCATGCGCGGTCCGCGGTTAGGACCGGAAGCCCCTCCCGCTGGGCCAGGGCGAGGCAGGCGCGGTCGCCGAGAGACAGGCCGAGGTGACGGGTCTGCACGCGAAGCAGGCTGGCGCTGAGGGCAAGGCCCTCGTCGAACGGGACCACCCTGAAACGCAACCGCTCAAGGCGGCCTCCAAGCTCCTCCGACGGGAACCCGAAATCCAGCAGGCGGGTGGCGACCTCGACCAGATTGACGGCGCTGAGCAATGACTCCGCTATCAAGGGACGGACCAATTCGCCGCCCGGCTCGTCCAGAACGACCGCAAGCACCGCCGAGGCATCCAGCACCCAGTCAGCCATCCTCGGCGGTTCGCTTCGTTCGTGCGGCTTCAAAGGCGGCTCGTTGCGCCCGGGCCTCTTCGAAGGGGAGCGCTTCCCAGGCCCCTTCGCGGCGACGCTCGGCGATCAGCTCGTCGGACGCCAGGGGCTCGCCGGGCCGCCAGGGTGGGATGAGCTCGCGAATGCGGCGCAAGGCTTCGTTGGGGCCCTCGAAGA
The DNA here is from genome assembly GCA_046598505.1 of Caulobacter sp. GTDB lineage: Bacteria > Pseudomonadota > Alphaproteobacteria > Caulobacterales > Caulobacteraceae > Caulobacter. The sequence continues at coordinate 10,115 of JBKJII010000269.1, forward strand.
TGAATGTTTCCCCCTCCAGCCGCGCGATCACCCCGCTGCCGCCCTTGAGTTCAAGGACATCCAACACGGACGGCGGCAGCAGAACAGACCCGTCTGGCCTCACCGAAAGCCGGAATATGCCCCGACCGCGATCCTCGAACTCAGGTCGCGGCGGCGCGGAAACGGGCCGGCGCGCCTGCCGCTCATCGTCCTGCTCGAACACCGCCGGCTCCTCCGCCACGCCGGCGGCCGCCGACGCGGCGCGGCCGACCTTGTCGCCCTCAAGTACGTTGCGGACATGCTGGTAGCGTTTGCCCAGCAGCCGGGCGATCTCGGCGCGGGGGTAGCCGGCGGCATCCAGCGCGCGGATCTTGTCCGCGACCGTCGCGGCCGAGACGATGATCCGGGCGGCGTCCTGGGAGTCGGGCATGACGGAAACAACCTACCTACCTGACGATATCCGTACCAGATAGGCAGGTTGTTTTCCAGCGGGATTGTGCGGCGGCGATCCCGCCGCTAGAAGGTCGCCTCTTGCCCGCTGGCGTGCTGTTCGGCGCTGCCGGCGCAAGAAAAAACCGCCAAACGAGGGGGCGAGCGGCCTGACGTGTCACGGCTGGTGATGAAATTCGGCGGCACCTCGGTGGCTGACCTGGAGCGTATCCGTCGCGTTGGACGGCTGGTGGCGGCTGAGGTCGCGACCGGCAAGCAGGTCGCTGTTGTGGTCTCCGCCATGGCCGGCAAGACCAACGAGCTGGTCGCCTGGACCGACGGCGCCGGCGCGGCCGCGCAAGGGCTCCCCGCCAGCGACGACGAATACGACATGGTGGTCGCCAGCGGCGAACAGGTGACCGCCGGCCTGCTGGCCATGACCCTGCGCAACATGGGCCTGAACGCCAGGTCCTGGCTGGGCTGGCAGATTCCGATCATCACCGACGACGCGCACGGCCGCGCGCGCATCGATGAGGTCCCGCCCGAGAAACTGGCCGCCGCCATGGACGCCGGGGAGATCGCGGTCATCGCGGGCTTCCAGGGCGTGACCCGTGACGGCCGCATCGCCACCCTCGGCCGCGGCGGCTCGGACACCAGCGCGGTGGCCATTGCGGCCGCCCTGGGCGGGGCCTGCGACATCTACACCGACGTGGACGGCGTCTACACGACCGACCCGCGGATCGAGAACAAGGCCCGCAAGCTGGCGCGCATCTCCTACGAGGAGATGCTCGAAATGGCGTCCCTGGGCGCCAAGGTCTTGCAGACCCGATCGGTCGAACTGGCCATGTCGCAGCATGTTCCGCTGCGTGTGCTGTCCAGCTTCGTCGAGCCGGGCGAAGAGTCGGGCCATACTTCCGAAGGGAAGGGCACCATCGTCTGCGACGAGGAGGAGATCGTGGAAAAACGCATCGTGAGCGGCGTGGCCTACAGCCGCGACGAGGCCAAGATCAGCCTGTTCGGCCTGCCGGACACGCCGGGCGTCTCCTCGAAGATCTTCGGCCGCCTGGCCGACGCCAACGTCAATGTCGACATGATCGTCCAGAGCCACGCCCGCAGCGAGGGTGCAGCCAACATGGAGTTCACGGTGGGCAAGCGCGACGCCGGCAGGACCATCGACATCCTGAAATCCGCCCAGACGGAGATCGGCTTCGAGGACGCCCAGCTGAACGAGGACGTGGCCAAGGTCTCGGTCATCGGCGTGGGCATGCGCAGCCACGCCGGCGTCGCCAAGACCATGTTCACGGCGCTGGCCGAAAAGGGCGTGAACATCCAGGTGATCTCCACCAGCGAGATCAAGATCAGCGTCCTGATCGACGAGGCCTACACCGAACTGGCCGTGCGCGCCCTGCACGCGGCCTACGGTCTGGATCAGCTCTGATCCCGTCGGCGCGGCGGCGCGCCATCGATCAGCCTGATTTCACGGCAATTTGTCAGCGGCTGCCGGTCATCCGGTGATTGTCGCCGGTTGACGCCATTTGCGCGGTCGGGGTCACTGTTCCCCAGCGGAAATCTGCTATAGGCGCCGCTCAGGACAGGAGAACACCTCAGACTCATGGTCGCGCCGAGCTTCGCCATTCGTGGTCCACGCAGTCTGCTCCGGCAGATCCGCGAAGCCATGGCCGGCGACGCGCCCGCGCAGGCCAAGCTGGACATGGTGGTGCGGATCATCGCCGCCTCGATGGTCGCCGAGGTCTGCTCGATCTATCTGCGGCGTGCCGGCGGCGAGCTGGAGCTGTTCGCCACCGAGGGCCTGTCCAGGGACGCCGTGCACGTCACACGCCTGAAGACCGGCGAGGGCCTGGTCGGTGAGATCGTCCGGCTCGGCCGACCGCTGAACCTCAGCGACGCGCCGCATCATCCGGCCTTCGCCTACCGCCCGGAAACGGGCGAGGATCCCTATCACTCCTTCCTCGGCGTGCCGCTGCTGCGTGGCGGCCGGCCGATCGGCGTGCTCGTCGTTCAAAACCGCACCGAGCGCAGCTACGGCGAGGAAGAGGTCGAGGATCTGCAGATCATCGCCATGGTGCTGGCCGAAATGGTCGGGGCCGGCGAGCTGCTGAGCAACGAGGCGCTCAAGGACGTCGAAATCGCGCCGCACAAGCCCGAGCGGCTAAAGGGCTCCAGGTTCTCCGACGGTCTGGCCTACGGAACCGTCGTCCTGCACGACCACCCGGTGGCGCCGGAAAAGCTGCTGTCGGACGACGCCACGGCCGAGGAAGAGCGGCTCAAGACGGCCATCGACGCGCTGCAAAGGCAGATCGACGACATGCTCGAGGGTCACCATGGCCTCGTCGGCGCGCCCTACGAGGTGCTCGAGACCTACCGCATGTTCGCGCATGACCGCGGCTGGAACCGGTCGCTGAACGAAGCCGTCCGCTCGGGCCTCACCGCCGAGGCCGCGGTCGAGCGCGTGCGCAGCGAGCACCGCGCCAGGCTCGGCCAGGCCCGCGACCCGTACCTGCGGGAGCGCCTGCACGATCTGGAAGACCTCAACGACCGCCTGTTGCGCCACCTGACCGGCGCCGGCCAGATTTCCCGTGAACTGCCGGACGACGCGATCCTGGTCGCCCGCAATCTCGGCCCCGCCGATCTGCTCGAATACGACCGCACGCGCCTGAAGGGCCTGCTGCTCGAGGAAGGCTCGACCGCCAGCCACGCGGCGATCGTCGCCCGGGCGCTGGATATCCCCTGCGTCGGTCGTCTGGCCGGCCTGCGCGACAAGGTCTCGCAGGGCGATGCGGTGATAGTCGACGCCGAGACCGGCGAGGCCTTCCTGCGACCGCGTCCGGACGTCGTGAAGGCCCTCAACAGCCGGCTGGAGGTCCGCGCCCAGCGGAGGGCCCAGTTTGCAAAACTGCGCGACACGCCGGCCTTCACCAAGGATGGCGCCAAGGTCACCCTGCTGATGAACGCGGGACTCGCCGTGGACCTCGACATCCTCGGCGAGACCGGCGCGGAGGGCATCGGCCTGTTCCGGACCGAGTTCCAGTTCATGGTTGCTGAGGACATGCCGCGCCTCGACGCCCAGCGTGCGCTCTACGAGAAGGTCCTGGATGCCGCGAACGGCATGCCTGTGACCTTCCGCACCCTCGACCTGGGGGGCGACAAGCTGCTGCCCTACATGGAACTGGAGCGGGAGGAGAACCCTGCCCTCGGGTGGCGCGCCGTGCGCATGGGCCTTGACCGTCCCGCCCTGCTGCGGCTGCAGCTGAGGGCGCTGATCTGGGCGGCCCACGGCCGGCCGCTGCGCATCATGTTCCCGCTGGTGGCCAGCGTGGACGAGTTCCGCGCCGCCCGCGCCTTCGTCGACGCCGAACTGGCCTGGGCCCAGCGTCGCGGCCGGGCGGCGCCGTCACGGCTGGACGTCGGGGCGATGATCGAGGCGCCCTCGCTCCTCTGGCATCTCGACGCCCTCCTGCCGATGACCGACTTCGTCTCGGTCGGCACCAACGACCTGATGCAGTACCTGTTCGCCGCCGACCGGGGGAACCCGCGGGTGGCCGACCGTTACGACCCGCTTTCGCCGCCGGCGCTTCGGGCCCTGGAGGCGATCCAGCGGGCCTGCGCGGAGACCGGCACACCGGTCAGCGTCTGCGGCGAGATGGCGGGGCGGCCGCTGGAGGCCTTCACCCTGACGGCGCTGGGCTTCGAGCGGCTGTCGATGCCGCCCGCCGGGATCGGACCGGTGAAGCAGATGGTGCTGGGCTGCGACCGCGAACTGGCCCGGCGCGGAGTCTCCGCCCTGCTGAAGTCCAGCGCCGGCTCGGTGCGCAGTGAAATCGAGACCCTCGCCCG
>JBKJII010000309.1:0-2636 GCA_046598505.1 Caulobacter sp.
GGCGACAGTCGCGCATCCCTCTCCGACCCGGCTCCGCCGGGCCACCTCTCCCTCGGGGAGAGGCAACGCATCAGCAGAACACCCGCCGAACAAAACTCAACAGCTAGCGGTCGGGCGATGTTCCAACACTACCCCTTCGGGTTGATGATTCGTTCTGTTTAGCCGCCGAACAGACCCCTGAACCAGCCCGCGAGCGCGCTCCAGATCCCGGCCAGCCACGCCAGCAAGCCGCCGGCCGCCACGTCTTCCCTGGGGACGAACCAGCTGGGCGCGGCGGGTGGGGCGCAGTTCATGCGCATGCCGACCCCCTTGAGGTAGCCGCGGCGGATCTTGCCGGCAGTGATGGCCTCGGCCACCCGTTTGTCCCGGCGTTCCGCCCCCGAGAGTTTGCGCACCCAGCCGCGGAACGGGAGCAGGCTGCGGGTCTTGCTACCGATCGCGCCGACCGCCGCGTCGCCGGCCGCCTGTTTCACCTTCTGGCCCCGGGTGCGCTTGTCAGGCGCCGGCGGCTCGTCGAGGTCAGGCCCCAGCGCCTCATCCAGGCGGCCGACCTCGCCGGCGATGGCCTCGCAGCGCTTGAGGCCGTCCATGTCATACGGTCCGGCGACGGCGCGCTTCAGCACGTCGGGAATATTCGTGTGCTTGAGGTTCAGGTCGTCCAGCGGGGCGGTGACGGCGTCGCGCAGATTCGGCCGGGTCTGGGTTTCGCCCCGGTCGTGGCGCGGATCCGGCCGTTCGCCGTCCTGCGCCAGGACCGGCCCGGCGAGAAGAAGGCTCAGGGCTGCAGTCAGGCTCAGGCGGCGCATGTCACCGTCATAATCGATTCCGCGGCACGGCGGAATGGCCGGGTCAGCAGGGATGCCGCCGTTCCGTAGCCGCTTCCCCTGCCGCGCGCGATCCGCCTACAGTCCCTTTCAGACCGGGACCCGCCCGGCGCAGGAGGAACGATGACGGGAACAACCCGCCGCTGGGTGCTGACGCGCCATATCGAAGGGGCTCCGTCGCCCGAGGACTTCCGGCTGGAAACCGCGCCGCTGGGCGAGTTGGCTGACGGGAAGTTCCTCTCCCGGGTGATCCTCAGCTCGGTCGATCCCGGCACCCGCTCGCGCCTGTCCGGCGGCGACAGCTACGCCGGGGCGATGAAGATCGGCGAGGGCATCGACGGCTTCTGCGTCGCGGAAGTCATCGAGAGCAAGAACCCCAACTACGCCGTCGGCGACCTGATCGCGGCCGGCGGCGGTTGGCGCGAGCACTTCGTCTCCGACGGCCGGGGCTTCATCCAGAAGATCACCGACCGGCGCGTGCCGCTGGGCTGCTGGATCGGCATTCTCGGCGTGCCCGGCCTGACGGCCTGGTTCGGCATGAACCGGGTCGCCCAGGCGAAAGAGGGGGAAGTTCTGCTGATCACCTCCGCCGCCGGCCCTGTCGGCGCCACGGCGGGCCAGATCGGCAAGAAGCTTGGCCTGCGGGTCGTCGGCGTCGCCGGCGGGCCGAAGAAATGCGCCTGGCTGAAGGATGAGGCCGGCTTCGATGCGGTCATCGACTACAAGGCCGAACCCGATTTGACGGCGGCGATCAGGGCGGCCTGCCCCGAGGGCGTCGACATCCTGTTCGACAACGTCGGCAACGAGATGGTCGACCGGGTCCTGCCGCTGATGAAACTGCGCGGGCGGGTCGTCGTCTCGGGCCAGGTGGCCGACTACAACCTGCCGGTCGAGCAGCGCCACGGCCTGAAGCACACCGACGTCTTCATCACCCACCGCGTGCGGATGGAGGGGCTGGTGGTGTTCGACGACATCCGCCAGTTCGCCGCCGCCCAGAGCCAGATGGCCGACTGGATCGCTGACGGTTCGCTCAAGTTCGCCATCGAGGAGTTCGACGGCATCGAACGCGGCGCTGAGGCCTTTTGCGGGCTGTTCCGCGGCGAGAACTTCGGCCGCCGGCTGGTGCGCGTTTCGAAGGACCCCGCCTGATGAAGTTCGAGGACTACCAGCGCTTCACCTTCCGCCGGGACGGCAGGATCCTGATCTGCAGCTTCAGCGGCAACGCCGTGAACGCGGTCGACGCGATCATGCATGACGAGCTGGCCGAGTTGTTCGTCGACCTCCAGCACGACGACGACAGCGACCTGATCATCCTGACCGGCGAGAACCGCGCCTTCTGCGCCGGCGGCGATTTCGACTGGTTTGACGAGCAGATCAACGATCCGCGGAAGTTCCGCGCCATCGCCTATGACGCCAAGCGGATCGTCAGTGGGCTGCTGGATCTGGAAAAGCCGATCATCGCCCGCCTGAACGGCGCGGCGGCGGGCCTGGGGGCGACCATCGCCCTGCTGTGCGACGTGATCATCGCCGACGAGACGGCCAGGATCGGCGACCCGCATGTCAAGGTGGGTCTGGTGGCCGGTGACGGCGGGGCGATCATCTGGCCGCAACTGATCGGCTTTGCCAAGGCCAAGGAACTGCTGATGACCGGTGACTTGCTGACCGCCCAGGAAGCGGTCGGGCTGGGCCTGATCAACTACGCCGTCCCGACGGCCGAGCTGGACGCCAAGGTCGCCGAGATCGCCGGCAAGATCCTCGCTAACCCCCGCTGGGCGGTGCGCTGGACCAAGATGACGGCCAACATCACGCTGA
>JBKJII010000372.1:0-2494 GCA_046598505.1 Caulobacter sp.
CAGCCGGGAATGCCGCGAATCTTCTCGATGTTGTTGAGGATCCAGCCGTCCTCGGGAAAGAACCCCTTGTTGACGAAGAAGTGGCTCTCGATCCGCGCGAACGCGATGGCGAAGTCGATCTCGTTGAATTTCGACGGTCGGGCTTCCGGCCCCCGGATCGAGATGGTGTCGCCTTCCCACTGGCTCCAGGCGGCGGCCGCCTCGGCCTGAACCTTCCGGTCGGAGTGGACCAGCCGCTTGTGGTAGGCGGCGATTATGTCATTGCGCTCGCCCTTCGGAATCGGGCCGACGAACCGCTCCCAGGCGTCCGGGAACAGGAACGACGCCCCGTCCTGGTAGAACCACTTCAGCTCGCGCTCGGTCAGCAGGAAGATGCCGCGCAGGATCAGGCCCTCGACCCGGTCCGGGTGGGTCACCGCATAGGCCAGCGCCAGGGTCGAGCCCCAGGACCCGCCGAACACGGTCCATTTCTCGACGCCCAGATGGACGCGCAACCGTTCGATATCCTCGATCAGCGACCAGGTGGTGTTGTCTTCGAGGCTGGCGTTGGGGCGGCTCTTTCCGCAACCGCGCTGGTCGAACAGGGCGACGCGCCACTTCGCAGGGTCGAAGAACCGCCGCATGGTCGGGTTGATCGCGCCGCCGGGGCCGCCGTGCAGGACGATGGCGGCCTTGCCCCTGGGGTTGCCGCACTCTTCGTAATAGAGCTCGTGCGGGCCGCCGGTCTGCAGCCAGCCGACGTTGTAGGCGTCGACCTCCGGATAGAGGGTCCGGCGTGAGCCGGTGTGACCGGGGGCGGGCGGCGGCGCTGAGCGATCCATGGCCCAGTTCTAGCCCCGCAGCCGGGCCGGGGCCAATGACAAACGGCGGCAATTCGGTGGGGTATTTCGGTGATAGTTACCGAATTGCCCAGGGTCGGGCGGCGGTCCGTGCAATTCGGTAACTGTCACCGAAATACGCGTCAGAGCGGAAAGCGGCGGCCGAGCCAGTCCAGCATCAGCCGGTTCACCTGCTCGGGTTCTTCCTGCTGGGTCCAGTGGCCGGAGCCGAGGACCAGCTGCTTCTCCAGGTCGGGGATCAGGTTTTCCATGCCATCAGCGGCGGAGGGCGGCAGGACCGCGTCCTTCTCGGCCATGATCATCAGGCTGGGCTGGCGCACCCGGTGCTCGAGGCCCTCGGAGGCGTGCCAGTTGCGGGTGAAGTTGCGGTACCAGTTGATGCCGCCGGTGAAGCCCGTGCGCTCGAAGGTCTCGACGAAGGCCTCGAACTCGTCATCGGTGAGGAAGAACGGCCGGGGGTCCACGGCCGGGTTGTAGGCCATCAGGCCGTCGACCAGCGCGAACAGCGAGGGGTCGCCTTCCTTGCGTTCGGTCTGGAAGCCCTGGGACACGACCGGCATGTCCAGCGGCCGGCGCATGAACAGGTCCATGGCCTTGCGGGCGTCGGCGTTGAACACCGCATCGGCCTCGCCCGGGGTCTGGAAGTGGACGATGTACATCCGGTCGCCCATCCGCTTGCGCATGATGGCGATGGGGTCGGCCGGCGCCCGCTCATTGAACGGGGTGTTCAGGCCGATGACGCCGGCGACGCGGTCCGGGTGGCGGATGGCCATGTACCAGACGACGAAGCCGCCCCAGTCATGACCGACGAAGATCGCCTTCTGGATCCCTTTGGCGTCGAGCAGGGCGACGAGGTCGGCGCAGAGGTTCTCGAGGGCGTAGCTTTCGACCTCGGCGGGCTGGTCGGTCAGGCCGTAGCCGCGCTGGTCCGGCGCGATGACCCAGCGGCCGGCCTCGGACAGCGCCTTGATCTGGTGGCGCCAGGAAAAAGCCAGCTCCGGAAAGCCGTGGCAAAACACCAGCGGCACGCCCTGACCCTGCGGCCCGGCCTCGTAGTAGGCCATGCGGATGCCGTTGACGTCGGCGTACTGCACGGGCGGCATCATGGCGGTGATGGCGGACATCGGCGTTTCCCTGGAGTGTTTTCCTGAACCCTGACCGGTCGCCGTCAGGGAAGGCAAGGGGTTCAAAGCGCGCCGTCGTCCTCGCCCCTGTGGCGAGGACCCCTCGCAGAGCCGCACGTGCGCCATTCAGACTTGAACCGGTCGGAAAGCGTTGAGAGGGGTCCTGGGCACAAGGCCCAGGATGACGTCGTGAAATTGGACGCCCGCGAGCCACGGCCCCTATCGTCCCTGCGTTCAGATGATAAACACACCCCACCTTGAGCCAGCCCCTCCCCACATCCCGTTCAGCCGCCACGCCCTGGGGGCTGGTTTTTCTGCTGGGATCGCTGACGGCGTTCGCGCCGATGTCGATCGACATGTACCTGCCGGCCTTCCCGGCGATCGGGGCGGCGCTGAAGGCGACGGCCGGCCAGCAGCAGGCGACGCTGGCGGTGTTCCTGTTCGGCATGGCGATTGGCCAGTTTCTGTACGGCCCGGCGTCTGACCGGTTCGGACGCCGGATCCCGATCCTGGTGGGGGTGACCGTCTATG
>JBKJII010000051.1:0-3314 GCA_046598505.1 Caulobacter sp.
TGAAGCCCAGATCGCCCACGCGGTTGACCACGAACGCCTTGATCGCCGCGGCGCGCGCGCTCGGCTTGCGGAACCAGAAGCCGATCAGCAGATAGGACGCCAGACCCACGCCTTCCCAGCCGAAGAACAGCTGCATGAAGTCGGCGGCCGTCACCAGAGCCAGCATGGCGAAGGTGAACAGCGACAGGTAGGCGAAGAAGCGCGGCCGGCTGTCGTCCTCGGCCATGTAGCCCCAGCTGTACATGTGCACGAGGGCGGCGACCGTGGTCACCACCACCAGCATGACGGCGCTCAGGCCATCGAGGCGGAACGACCAGTTGGAGTGGAAGTCGCCGACGTTGATGAACGGCGCGATCTGCACCGTGAACGGCTGCAGGCCGCCCCATGTCCACTGGCTGAAGACATACCAGCTTAGGCCACAGGCCAGCAGCAGCAGGCCGGTGGTGACGCTCTGCGAGGCGATGTCGCCGATCCGGCGGCCGAACAGCCCTGCGATCAGGGCGCCCAGCAGCGGGGCGAAGAGAAGGACGGTGACGAGCTGTTGCAACGGGTCAGCCCTTCATCACGGAGGCGTCGTCCACGGCGATGTCGCCGCGGTTGCGGAAGAAGGTCACCAGGATGGCCAGGCCGACGGCGGCCTCGGCCGCGGCGACGGTCAGCACGAACATCGCGAAGATCTGCCCGACCACGTCGTGCAGATAGACGCTGAAGGCCACCAGGTTGATGTTCACCGCCAGCAGGATCAGCTCGATCGACATCAGGATGATGATGACGTTCTTGCGGTTCACGAAGATGCCGAAGACGCCGATCGTGAACAGGATCGCGGCGACGGTCAGGTAGTTGGTCAGACCAATCATTCCGAGATTCCCTCGCCGGGCTTGATGTCGACGATCGTCATGCCGGTCGCCGGCGTGCGCGCGTTCTGGTTGGCGATGACCTGACGCTTGACGCCCGGCTTGTGGCGCAGCGTCAGGACGATGGCTCCGATCATGGCCACCAGCAGGACCAGCCCGGCCGCCTGGAAGAAGTAGACGTAGTCGGTGTAGAGCACCTGGCCGATGGCCACGGCGTTGGTCGCGCCGGTGCCGGCCGAGGCGTCAGGCCCGGTCGAGGCGCTGGCCGCGCCCTGGGTCGCTACTGCGGTCGCGACGATGATCATCTCGACCGTCAGCACCCCGGCCACCAGCCCGCCGATCGGCAGGTAGCGCGAGAACCCCTCGCGCAGCTGGGTGAAGTCGACGTCGAGCATCATCACCACGAACAGGAACAGCACCGCGACCGCGCCGACGTAGACGACGATCAGCAGCATTGCGAGGAACTCCGCGCCCATCAGCACGAACAGGCCGGCGGCGCTGAAGAAGGCCGTGATCAGGAACAGCACCGAGTGCACGGGGTTGCGCGCGAACACCACGGCGAGGCCCGCCATGATCGTCGATGCAGCCAGGATGTAGAAGGCGATCGCCTGCAGAGGGATCATCGGAAGGCCGCGTCCATTTCGAGGTTGCGGGCGATCTCCCGCTCCCAGCGGTCGCCGTTATCCAGCAGCCGCGCCTTGTCGTAGTAGAGCTCTTCGCGGGTCTCGGTGGCGTATTCGGTGTTCGGGCCCTCGACGATGGCGTCGACCGGGCAGGCTTCCTCGCACAGGCCGCAGTAGATGCATTTGACCATGTCGATGTCGTAGCGGGTCGTGCGGCGGCTGCCGTCGCCGCGCGGCTCGGCCTCGATGTAGATGGCCTGGGCCGGGCAGACCGCTTCGCAGAGCTTGCAGGCGATGCAGCGCTCTTCGCCGGACGGATAGCGGCGCAGGGCGTGCTCACCCCGGAAGCGCGGCGACTGCGGGCCGCGCTCATTGGGATAGATGACCGTCTTCTTCGGGGCGGCCATGTACTTCAGGGCCAGCCCGAAGGCGCCGACGAAGTCCAGCAGGGCCGCGCCTTTGATGGCCTGTCCGATGCGTTGCATCATGGTTTGGCGGCCTTCTTCGGCTGGATTTCACAGAGGTAGTTCGACAGCAGGGACATGTCGCCGCCGACCGCGATGGGGCGGACCACGCCGCCGGCCTCGGCGCAGGCCTCCTTGGCCCGACGCAGTTCGTCGTAGGTCACCAGACCCCGGCCGAGCGGATAGCTGCTCATCCTGGCCTGCATGTCGGCGCAGGCGGACAGGGTCAGCAACAGGGTCAGGGCGGCGGCGATACGGGTCACAGCGGCAGTCCTCCGAACACCTTCCAGGCGGCGACGAGGATCACCGCGATGCCCGACAGCGGCAGGAGGACCTTCCAGCCCAGGCGCATCAGCTGGTCGTAGCGGTAGCGGGGCACGATGGCCTTGGCCATGGCGAACATGAAGAACCAGGCGATGATCTTGGCGAAGAACACCAGGAAGAAGAATGTGCTCTGGGCGGTGGCCGGCCAGCTCTCGAGGAACGGCGTCGGGAAGCCCGGATTCCAGCCGCCGAAGAACAGCACGCTGAGCATCGCGCACATCAGCACGATGTTCGAGTACTCGCCGATCATGAACAGCAGATAGGGCGTGGAACTGTATTCCACCTGGTAGCCGGCCACGAGCTCGGACTCGGCTTCGGGAAGGTCGAACGGAGGGCGGTTCGTCTCGGCCAGGGCCGAGATGTAGAACACCACCATCATCGGGATCATCACCAGCGCCAGCGGCAGGTTCTTGAGGCCGCCGCCGAAGACGTTCCAGTTCCAGAACCAGCCGGCCTGCAGGGTCACCAGCTCACTCAGATTCATCGTCCCGGCCAGCAGGATCACGGTGATGATTACGAAGCCGATCGAGACCTCGTAGGAGACCATCTGCGCAGCGGACCGAAGGCCGCCGAGGAACGGGTATTTCGAGTTGGAGGCCCAGCCTCCCATGATGATGCCGTAGACGCCGAGCGAGCTGATCGCCAGCAGGTAGAGGATGCCGACGTTCAGGTTGGCGACCACCCAGCCTGGCGCCAGCGGGATTACCGCCCAGGCGCCGAAGGCCAGCACGAAGCTGAGCAGCGGCGCGAGCAGGAAGACGACCTTGTCGGCCCCTGCCGGGATGACGATTTCCTTGAGCACGAACTTGAGGAAGTCGGCGAACGACTGGAACAGGCCGAACGGCCCGACCACGTTGGGACCCTTGCGCATCTGCACGCCGGCCCAGATCTTCCGGTCGCCCCACAGCAGGAACGCCAGGCTGAGCAGGACCCAGATCAGGACCAGCAGGATCTGACCGACGGCCAGACCGAACCAGAGCAGGGGGGAGACCCCGGCGTCACCCGACATCGGCCGCTCCTCCAGAGAAAAGTACAGCGAGAACCACGAC
>JBKJII010000080.1:0-3718 GCA_046598505.1 Caulobacter sp.
GCCCGGCACAAGGCGCTTGTAGCTGTTGGTGGTCGAGTTGGAGAAGGCGTTGATGGCCTTGGCGTGCTTGATGATGCCGCCGATGTACCAGAGGCACATCTGCGACAGGCCGGCGTACTCGTCGCCGGCGAACAGCGGCTTGCCATCACCCCAGATCGACTGGTGCACGTGCATGCCCGAGCCGTTGTCGCCGAACATCGGCTTGGCCATGAAGGTGGCCGTCTTGCCGTAGGCCGCGGCCACGTTGTGGATGACATACTTATAGAGCTGCAGCCGGTCGGCCATCACGACCATGGTGTCGAACTTCAGGCCCAGCTCGTGCTGCGCCGGCGCGACTTCGTGGTGATGCTTTTCCGGCTTCATGCCGAGCTCGCCCATGACGGCCAGCATTTCGCCGCGCAGGTCCTGGGCGCTGTCGACCGGGTTCAGCGGGAAATAGCCGCCCTTGGGGCCCGGGCGGTGGCCCATGTTGCCTTCCGGATAGGACTTGCCGGTGTTGGCCGGCAGTTCCGTCGAGTCATAGCTGTAGCCGGTGTTGTGCGGGTCGGTGGACCACTTCACATCGTCGAAGATGAAGAACTCGGCTTCCGGGCCGAAGAACACCGTGTCGCCCACGCCCGAGGCCTTCACATAGGCCAGGGCCGTCTTGGCCATGGAGCGCGGATCGCGGTTGTAGGGGGTGCCCGTGTCCGGGTTCACCACGTCGCAGAACAGGCACAGCGTGGTCTGCTGGTAGAAGGGGTCGATGTAGGCGGTCGACAGGTCCGGACGCAGCTTCATGTCCGACTCGTTGATAGCCTTCCAGCCGGCGATCGACGAGCCGTCGAACATCGTGCCGTCTTCGAGGAAGTCGTCATCGACCAGGTCGATATCGAACGTCACGTGCTGCATCTTGCCGCGAATGTCGGTGAAGCGGACGTCGACGTATTTGACGTCCTTCTCCTTGATCATCGCATGAATGTCTTTGGCCTTGGCCATGTGCCCTATCCCCTGAGCTGTAAGGTTCGAAACGAGTTGGTCCGTAGAAATCAGACGGCGGCGGCGCCGCTTTCGCCGGTGCGGATGCGAACGACGTCGAGAACGTCGGACACGAAGATCTTTCCATCGCCGATGCGGCCTGTGCGGGCGGCGGTCTGGATCGCCTCAAGCGCGCCGGCCAGCTGGTCGTCGGCGACCACGACCTCAACCTTGATCTTGGGCAGAAAGTCCACGACGTACTCGGCCCCGCGATAGAGCTCGGTGTGGCCCTTCTGGCGTCCGTAGCCCTTGGCTTCGAGCACGGTCATGCCCTGGACGCCGAGGTCCTGGAGGGCTTCTTTCACTTCATCGAGCTTGAACGGCTTGATGATCGCTTCGATCTTCTTCATGCGGGCCTCGTGGCGCGATTGGCGCGACGGAGCACGGGGCCTTGCAGCGGTTCAAGGGCCCTCGCTCACGACGTGCGTTGCAGCGCAGCGTAAAGGATGGGGCGCCCATCAAACAGGCGCCCGGCGCCCAACACAAGGGCATGCGGTCAAAGCCCTTGGTTGCCGCCGGGGCAGGGCGATACCGAGGCCCAAATGGACGCTGAAGGGAGCGGAACGATGCGTGACGACACACCGGTGATCATCGGAGCGGGTCAATTCACCTATCGGGGTCCCGCGGAGTCGTCGCCGTCTCCGCTCGATCTGCTCAAGATCGCGGCGGAACGCGCGGCGACCGACGCGGGACTGGGCCCGTCGGTCCTGGCCCAGCTCGACGGCGTGGCCGTGGTCGGCTTCACCATCGACGCGCCCGGCGCGCTCTCGCAACTGCCGTTTCCACGGATGAAGAACCCGCCGGCGAGCTTCGCCCGGTCGGTCGGCGCCGACCCGACGTTCGAGATCTATACGCACATGGGCGGCAACAGCCCCCAGCAGCTGATCAACACCCTCTGCGAGCGCATCTCGCGGGGCGAGAACGACCTGACCATCGCCCTGGGCGCGGAGTTCCTCGGCTCGCTGATGAAGCGGCTGAAGGGCGGCAAGGGCTTCGAGGGCTGGGAAGACCCCTATGCGGTCCAGGATGAGCCCCGGCGCATGGGCGACCCGCGCCCCGGCACCACGCCGCAGGAAAACGCTCACGGCCTGAACCGGCCGATCAACGTCTACCCGATGTTCGAGAACGCCCTGCGCGCCCGTGACGGCCGCTCGATCGACGACCACCAGAAGCGGCTCGGCAAGCTGTTCGCGCCGTTCAGCAAGGTCGCGTCCGCCAATCCTCACGCCTGGTTCCCGACCGAGCGCAGCGCGGCCGAGCTGATCACGGTCACCGACCAGAACCGCATGATCAGCTTCCCCTATCCGAAGTACCTGAACGCTATCATGGAGGTGGACCAGTCGGCGGGGGGGATTATCGCCAGCGTCCGCAAGGCCCGCGAGCTGGGCATTCCGGAGAGCCAGTGGGTCTATCTGCACGGCTGCGCCGACGCCTCTGACCTCTGGTATCCGTCCGACCGGCAGGACTTCCACTCCAGCCCGGCCATGCGCCTGACCGGCAAGCGCGCGCTGGAGATGGCCCGCATCGGCCTGGACGACCTCAAATACATCGACCTCTATTCCTGCTTCCCCATTGCGGTGGAGGTGGGGGCCGAGGAGCTGGGCCTGTCGCTGGACGATCCGCGCGGGCTGACGGTCACCGGCGGGCTGCCCTACATGGGCGGGCCGGGCAACAACTACGCCATGCATTCGATCGCCACGATGATGGGCAAGCTGCGCGCCGATCCCGGCAGCTGGGGCCTGTGCACGGCCAACGGCTGGTACCTGACCAAGCAGTCGACCGGCATCTATTCGACCACCCCGCTGGAAGGGACCTGGGAGCGGGAAGACCCGGCGGTGATCCAGCGCCAGATCGACGCCCTGCCGCATCCGGCGATCGTTGAGCATCCTGAGGGCCCGGCGACCGTCGAGGCCTATACCGTGGTCCACACCCGCGACGGCTATCACATGGGCATCGTCTTCGGCCGCGACAGCCACGACCGCCGGTTCATCGCGGTGACCCCGGACGACGAGGCGACGTTGCGCGACTTGGAAGGCAGTGAGGGTGTGGGGCGTTCGGGGACCGTGGGCCCGCACCCCGACGGCAAGCGAAACCTGTTTGTTCCGGATTGACGATCAGGGACATGCACTTCAGTGCGTGTCCCTATTCAGGGCCCGCAAGGGACACGCACTGAAGTGCATGTCCCCGGGGCATGACGGAGTTTGGTTTGAAATGCGCACCTACATGATCCGCCACGGCAAGCCCTCGGCCACCTGGGGCGATCAGGACGATGACCCGGGCCTCGATGACACCGGCCTGGCCCAGGCGAAGCACGCGGCCGCCACCCTGCTGGCGCTGCCGGAGCACGCCCGGCCGACGCGCGTGGTCAGCTCGCCGCTGCGTCGTTGCCGGGAAACCGCCCAGCCGTTCGCCGACGCGCTCGGCGTCGCGCTGATCATCGACCCGATGGTCGGCGAGATCCCGACGCCGAAGGCCGTGTCGCACGCCGACCGCGGCGCCTGGCTGCGTGCGGCGTTCGCGGGACGCTGGCAGGAGATCAAGGGCGACCTCGACTACGACGTGTGGCGGCGCGGCGTTGCGGCGGCCGTCGCCGGCTACCCGGGCGCGGCCGTGTTCAGTCACTATGTTGCGATCAACGCGGCGGTCTCGACAGCGGCCGGCGGCGATCTGGTCATGGGGTTCCGCCCCGATCACTGTTCGA
>JBKJII010000090.1:0-17202 GCA_046598505.1 Caulobacter sp.
GCCGACTTCAGGAAGCATGCGCCACGCCTAAACGATGAAAACCCACGCCGATCAGGACCGGCGTGGGCGGAATTCCGGGAACGGCAGCCGACTAGCTGCGGGCTTCGTCTTTTTCGCTGGGCAGCGGCTTGGTGGTCGTCGTCGTGGCCACCTCGTCGCCTTCCTTCAGGCCGTCCTTGAAGGCGCGGATGCCCTTGGCGGCGTCGCCCATGATGCCCGACAGCTTGCCGCGGCCGCCGAAGAGCAGCAGCACGACCACCGCCACGATGATCCAGTGGATGGGCCCGAAAGCACCCATGACGTTACTCCTTTGCGCCTGCGGCCAGGGAGAGCCGCGCGCCCGTTGCGATATTCCAGGTGAATATAGTCGCTTCGATGACGGTGCGCCAATCGCTTCGCAAGACATGAGCGCGACAGCCTGAAGTGGATACCTGTTCAGGCGCCCGTCGCGCGTCAAACAAGAGACGCGAGCCTGTTTCAGGCTCCCCCCCGCGGCCGATCAGCCTTCTTCTTCCTCGCCGAGGAAGTCTGTGTGGAATTCGGGCGCCGCGTCGTCGTCCAGCGGGTCCTCGTCGGCCTCCAGTCCGCCCCCCGGATTGGGAATGGCGAAGTCGGGCGGCAGGTCCAGGCTCATCAGGCCCGCGGCCTTCATCTCGGCCATGCCCGGCAGGTCGGCGAGCGCCGCCAGGCCGTAGTGCTCCAGGAAGGCGTCGGTGGTCCCGTAGGTCACCGGGCGGCCCGGCGTGCGGCGGCGGCCGCGCATCCGCACCAGGCCCAGCTCCAGCAGCACGTCGAGCGTGCCGCGGCTGGCCTGCACGCCGCGCACGGACTCAATCTCCGCCCGCGTCACCGGCTGATGATAGGCGATGATGGCCAGCGTCTCCTGGGCCGCCTTGGAGAGGCGCCTGGGCTCCTCCCGCTCCTCGGTCATCAGGAAGGCCAGGTCCGTCGCGGTCTGGAAGCGCCAGCGGCCGGCCACGCCGACCAGTTCGACGCCCCGGCTCTCGCAGCGGATCCGCAAGGATTCCAGTCCGGCGGCCACATCGGCTCCCTCCGGCAGACGCCGCGCCAGATCGTCGAGGCTCAGGGGCTCTGCCGCCGCGAACAGCAGCGCCTCGATACAGCGCTCAAGGAAGACGGCTTCAAAGATGGTCTCGCTCACGCCACGGCCTCGGGTCGGTCTTTCCGCTTGCGCAGGTACAGGTCGGCGAAGGCCTCCAGTTGGCGGGCCTCCAGTTCGCCTTCCTTGACCAGCTCAAGGCTGGCGGCAAGCGTGGAGGCCAGATAGGAGGCGCGGCTGGGGCCGTCAGACTCGATGGCCAGGGGCGCGACGCCGGCCAGCGAGGTCCAGGCCGCCAGCTCCGGCAGCATGCCGCGCAGGCGATGGCGGGCGTCGTCCAGGGCATAGGCGGTGGGTGCCGCCGGTCGGTAGCTGCGGTCGTGCTCACGCTTCCGCTGGCCGATATAGGCGCTCATCAACTGGTAAAGGTCGCCCTCGATCCGGCCGGACGACAGGATGATCACCGCTTCCGGATCGCCGCGCAGGAACACGTCACGGCGCAGCTGGGGCCGGGCGTTCAGATTGTCGACAGCCCGGCGCATGGCGTCGAGCTTGGCCAGCCGGAAGGCCAGTTGGGCGGCGATCTCTTCCGGCTGCGCTTCGTCGACTCTGGGCCGTTCGTCGCGCGGCAAGAGCAGGCGCGACTTGAGGTAGGCCAGCCAGGCAGCCATCACCAGATAGTCCGCGGCCAGCGAGAATCGCAGCTTGCGCGCCTGTTTGACGAACGCGAGATACTGGTCGGCCAACTTGGTCACCGACATCTGCAACAGGTCGACCTTCTGGCTGCGAGCCAAGGCCAGCAGGACGTGCAGCGGCCCTTCGTAGCCGTCGATATCGATGATCAGCGCCTCGCCGTCCTCGGCCGCATTGGCCGCAGCGTCGAAGTTCAGGTCAGGCTGGAAAGTCGTGTCGCTCATGTGACGAGCCGACCCGCGCCGGGAGCGGCGCGTATCGGGCTGAAACGGCCCAGGATGGCGGCGTGGTGCGTCACTTCACAAAGCAGCTCTTGCCGGCGCCCTTGAGGCGTTCGCAGAATGTCTGGGCCTCGGCGCGGCTGGCGAAGCCGGTCACCGAGGTGCGGAACAGGGTCTTGCCGTCCTTGTCGATGGCCTCGACCTGCTTGCCCTTGCCCACGGCGAGGCCGGGGGCGACCGCAGCAGCGTCGTTCCAGCCCCGGTCAGCCAGCGCTTCGGACGAGAAGGCGCCGATCTGGACCATGGCAGCGCCGCCGCCGGCCTTTTTCGGCGGAACAGCCGGCAGGGTCGCCTGCGGTTTGGGCGTGGCGACGGCCACCTGTATCGGCTTCGGCGGCGTCGCCGCGACCGGCAGGGCCGGCTTCAGGGCGGCGCTCTGAACGGGCACGGCGGGCTGGGCCTGCGGCGCGGGGCGCGGCTGGACGGTCTCAGGGCCGGGCGCGAAGGTCGGCGCGGCGGTCCCGCCGGCGTCATCTTCCTTGTAAATCTGCAGGCCTGCGCTTTCGTCCTCAGGCTGGGCCTGGGCCGGCGGCGGGGCCTTTGCCTCGGCGACCACGGTCCCGACAGGCTGGGGTTGGTCGTTCGCGCCGCGCTGGCCGTCCTTGTAGAGCCAGAAACCGGCCCCCGCGACGAGCAAGACCAGGATGATCGCACTGATCATCAGGGTCGAGGAGTTGGGGCCGCCGCCGCGCACCGGACGTCGGGCGTCGAACGTCAGCGGGGAGTCGGTCGGGGGCGTATAGGCGCCACGATCGGGATCGGACATCAAGCAGGGCTCCAGGGAGCGGCGGACTGGCAGTCGCGGCGAATCGCGCGCCGACGACAGTCAGTCTACCGAAGCGCGGCTCCATGCCGCCAGCGCTGCAAGGTCACTACCAACCCGTTAATTTCAGGTTTCCGAACGGTTAACGCGGACCGATCAGTTCCAGGAGTCCATCTGGAACAGCCGCCGGTGTTCCTCGATCGCGAACCGGTCGGTCATGCCGGCGATATAATCGCAAACCACCCGCGCCCGGGTCATCTCATCGCAATTCTGCGACAGGGCGAACCATTCCTCGGGCAGAACCTCGGGTTCGGCGTGGAACAGCGAAAACATGTCCGCCAGGATCCGCTTGGCCTGGCTCCGCGTGCGGTTGACCTTCCAGTGACGGTACATCCGCTCCATCAGGAAGGCGCGCAGGCGCGAAAGGTCCGCCAGCATGTCCGGCGAAAAGGCGACCAGGGCATGGTCGAGGCCGCGCACGTCGTTTGGCGACGCAACGGCCGTGGCCGTCGCCCGGCGCAGGGTCTCGCCCATGACATCGTCGATCATCGCCCCGATCATCCGCCGAACGGCCTCCAGCCGCGTCAGCCGCTCGTCCAGTCCCGGCCGCTCGGCCCGCACCCCATGCAGGATCGGCCCGATCAGCGGCACATCGAGCAGCTCCTCAAGCCGGAACAGACCCGCCTGCAACCCGTCGTCGACGTCGTGGTTGTTGTAGGCGATGTCATCGGCGATGGCCGCGACCTGCGCCTCGGCCGAGGCCCAGCTGTCAAGCCGCAGCGGCCAGCCGGCGTCGCTCTCCCGCACCATGCTCCAGGACGGGCGGTCCAGCATGCCGGTCACCGGACCGTTGTGCTTGACGATCCCCTCAAGCGTTTCCCAGGTCAGATTGAGCCCCTCGAAGTCCGGATACCGGTGCTCGAGCTTGGCCACGACCCGAAAGGTCTGGACGTTGTGATCAAAGCCGCCCCACGGCTTCATGCTGTCATCGAGCTGATCTTCGCCCGCATGGCCGAACGGCGGATGGCCCAGGTCATGGGCCAGGGCGACGGTCTCGGCGAGGTCGTTGTCGAGGCCGAGCGCCGTGGAGATCGAGCGCGCGATCTGGGCCACTTCCAGCGAGTGGGTCAGGCGGGTGCGGTAGTGGTCGCCCTCGTGGGCCACGAACACCTGGGTCTTCTCTTTCAGCCGCCGAAAGGCCGTGCAGTGGATGATCCGGTCGCGGTCGCGGGCAAAGGGCGTGCGGGTGCGGCTCTCGGCTTCCGGATACCGCCGGCCGCGGGACAGGCCCGGGTTCTCGGCATAGGGCGCGCGCGGCGGCGGCTGGAAGGATTGCGACATCAGGACGCCTGGAAGACGATCGCCCCTTTCCCCGGGGCGTGGGGTTGCACATATAGGGACAGGAGAAAGTTTTCCACAGCATGACCGACGCGACCGTAACCCTGTCCGAACAAGCCGCCCGGCGGCTTCACGCCATCGGCGAGGCCGAGGGCCGGCCGCTGATGCTGCGTGTGGCGGTGGACGGTGGCGGCTGCTCCGGCTTCCAGTATCGCTTTGACCTGGTCGATGCGGGCGAGGACGATGACCTGCGCATCGAACGCGACGGCGCCGCGGCGCTGGTCGACCCGTTCTCGTTGGCCATGCTCAAGGGCTCGGTGATCGACTTCGTCGACGAACTGGCCAGCGCCGAATTCCGCGTGCGCAATCCCAACGCCAAGTCCAGCTGCGGCTGCGGCGTCAGCTTCTCCATCTGACTGTCACCTCAGCGCCGGCTATCCAGGCCGTCATGGCCGGGCGGCAAGCGAAATTAGGATATCGGCTAATTAACGCTTGCGCTTAGGAATATCCCTAATTAGGGTTTGTCCTATGAACTCGCTCTTCAAAGCCCTGTCGCACCCGGTCCGCCGCCAGATCATCGAGATGCTGCGCGTCGGACCCCTGACCTCCGGCGACATCGCCGCGAAGTTCGACATGGCCTGGCCCACCGTCACCGGCCACCTGAACACGCTCAAGGAGGCCGGCCTCGTCGACGCTGAACGCGACGGCGCCTCGATCCGCTACCGCCTCAACATTTCCGCCGTCGAGGAGGCCCTGGCCTTCCTGATGGAGCTCGCCGGCGCCGGCAAACCGGCCGCCGACAGTCTGACCTCGAAGGAGAAACCCTCGTGAGCACCCCTCTCTCCCGCCTTCTGGCGCCGGCGGCGGCGGCCGGACAGGCCGCCCTCGGCCTGTATGTCTGGAAGTTCGGCTCCGTTGATCCCATTCCGATGCACTTCGGCCTGAACGGCCAGGTCGACCGCTGGGGCGACCGCACGGAGGCCGCCCTGTTCATCGGCGGCATGGCCGCCGTGTCCCTGGTCGTCGGCTGGGCCATGGACTGGAGCGCCGGCCGCCCCGGGACCGACGAAGGCCGAAAGCGCGGCCTGGCGGTCGCCAAGGCCATCGCCGTCGCCGCGCCCTGCGTCATCTCGGCGATGATGGCCGGCATCGCCCTGTCCGCCCACCCGTCGGAAGCCGGCGGACAGCAGATCATCCTGACCGCCGTCTGCGCCTTGCTGGCGATGGTCGGCGCCATCATGGGCAAGATCGCGCCCAACGCCCTGGTCGGCGTGCGCACGCCCTGGACGCTGAACAGCAAACTGTCCTGGGAAAAGTCCAACCGCCTGGCCGGGCGACTGTTCTTCTGGGGCGGCCTTGCCGGCGCCATCCTCGCCCCGTCGGCGCCAGAGCCGATCGGCATGCAGGTGTTCCTCGCCGCGGTGGTGCTGATCGCCGTGGTTACGGCAATTGAAAGCTGGCGCGTCTGGCGCGCCGATCCCGAACGCCGCGTCGTCTAGGAGCCATGATGACCTTCCGCACCCTGTTCCTGGCGGCGGCCCTTGCGGCCACCGCTCCGGCCGCCCTCGCCGCAACGCCTGTCGAAACCTTCGTCGAGATCCCCGGCGGCCCCGGCCCGCTCAAGGGCACGATGCTCGCCCCGGCGACCGGCCCGCACGGCCCGGCGGTCCTGATCCTCGCGGGGTCCGGCCCGACGGACCGCGACGGCGTGAACCCGTTGGGCGTCAAGGGCCCGACCTACCGGCTGATCGCCGAGGGCCTGGCCGCCCAGGGCGTCACCAGCCTGCGCGTCGACAAGCGCGGCCTGTTCGCCAGCGGGCTCGCTGCGCCGGACGCCAATGCGGTCACCGTGGTCGACCTGGCCGCTGACGCCCACAGCTGGGCCGTCAAGCTCACGGCCGACACCGGCGCGCCCTGCGTCTGGCTGCTCGGCCACAGTGAAGGCTCGCTGGTCGCCCTGATCGCGGCGCAGAACCCGAAGGACATCTGCGGGCTGATCCTCGTGGCCGCTCCCGGACGACGCCTCAGCGACGTGCTGCGCGAGCAACTCCGCGCCAATCCGGCCAACGCTCCGCTGCTGCCCCAGGCCCTGGCCGCCATCGACTCGCTCGAAGCCGGCAGGCCCTACGACACCACCGGCATGCACCCGGCGCTGCTGGGCCTGTTCCGACCCAACATCCAGGCGTTCCTGATGGTCATGTTCCGCCAGGACCCGGCCAGACTGGCGGCGGCCTACAGAGGGCCGATCCTGATCCTGCAAGGCGACGCCGGCATTCAGGTGTCGGTCGCGGACGCCAACGTCCTGAAGGCCGCCCAGCCGCACGCGAAGCTGGTCATCCTGCCGGGCGTCAATCACGTCCTGCGCACCGGCAGCGCCGACCGTGCGGCGACCCTGGCCAACTACGCCGACCCCTCCCTGCCGCTTGCGCCGGGCGTGGTCGACGCGATCGCCGGGTTCGTGAAGGCTAGCCCGGAATAAACTGAAGGACGGTGATGAGCGCGAGCGCCCAGACCAGCGGCGCGGTCATCACGCCCCACGCCACGGTCTCGCGCTTCCGCCGGAACAGGATCCAGGCGACGAACGGCGCGACGATGCAGACCATCCAGAAGCCGATCATCAGCACGAAACCGATCCAGGCCAGCGGGTTGAACAGGTTGCCCCGCTCGTCGAACACCAGCGGCGAGAACAGCGCCCCGATCGCACCAAGGGGAATCAGGCCCGCGCAGACGGCCGTCGCCAGACCCAGGAGAATTTCCTGTGTCCGTCGATCAATCGTCGGGTTGGTCTTGAGCGCCTTCGCCATGAGCCCTAGCCTCGCGCGCCGCAGCCGGAGCCGTCAATGCGCCTCGCCACCTGGAACGTAAACTCGATCAACGCTCGCCTGGAAACGGTATTGGGCTGGTTCGAGGAAGCCTCGCCCGACGTCGCGGTGCTGCAGGAGATCAAGTGCATCGACGAGAAGTTCCCCGTCGAGGCCTTCGAGCGGCTCGGCTACAACGTCGCTGTCCACGGCCAGAAGACCTACAATGGCGTGGCGATGCTGTCGAAGACACCGCTCGAGGACATCCGCCGCGGCCTGCCCGGCGATGATGCCGACGAGCAGGCCCGCTATATCGAGGCGGTCGTCTCGGGGCCCAAGCCCCTGCGCATGGTCGGCATCTACCTGCCCAACGGCAATCCGGTCGACAGCGAGAAGTTTCCCTACAAACTGGCCTGGATGGAGCGTCTGCGGGTGCATGCCGCTGCGCTGCTGACGTTCGAGGAGCCGCTGGTCATCGCCGGCGACTACAACGTCATTCCCCGCCCCGATGACGCCGACAAGCCGGAAGGCTGGGTCGGCGACGCCCTGTTCCGGCCGGAGAGCCGGGCGGCCTGGCGCGCGCTGCAGAACCTCGGGCTGACCGACGCCTTCATGCAGGTCGACGGCGGCTCGGGCGCCTACACCTTCTGGGATTATCAGGCCGGCGCCTGGCCCCGAAACCACGGCATCCGCATCGACCACGCCCTGCTCTCGCCCCAGGCGGCCGACAAGCTGGTCAGCGTTGATATCCACCGTGACGTCCGCGGGCGCGAGAAGCCGTCGGACCACGTACCGGTCGTCGTGGAACTGGCCCTCTAGGTCCTCCCCCATCGGGGGAGGAGGACCATGCGGAGCATGGTGGAGGGGCCAGGCCCGCGTTGCCCCCTCAGTAAGGCCTTCGGCCTGCCAGCTCCCCCGGAAGGGGAGCATCACGTTGGAGCTATCCCATGATCAAGCTGACCTTCTGCCTGACCCGCCGTCCTGATTTCACGCGCGAGGCCTTCCAGGACTACTGGACCAACACCCACGCCCCGCTCGTCGCCAGCGTGAAGGCCGTGTTGCGCATCCGCCGGTACGTCCAGTTGCACAGCTTTCCACTGGAGGTCAGCGCCGACACCCGCGCCTCGCGTGGCGGGCCTGAGGGCTATGACGGCGTTGCCGAGCTCTGGTGGGACAGCTTCGAGGACATGGGCCTGACCGCGACTGACCTCGCGGCCCGCGAAGCCGGCCGGCTACTGCTCGAGGACGAGAAGCGCTTTATCGATCTGGAACGGTCCCCGCTCTGGTGGGGTGAGGAACGCGAGATCCTCGCGCTGGAGTAATGTGAGCGTTTGATCACTTTTTGCTTGCGCAACCCGGAAGGTCTTGGTAGTGAGTGATTGTTCACTTTCTGGGAGAGATCAGATGCGTTCGTTCACCTACCCCGAGTTCTGCGCGGCCCTCAACGCCGCCGGCCGCACTGCCCGCGCCAGCCGCGTCGCGGTTCGCAGGCCCGCGCCGCGGGCGTCGCGCAAGGGCTGACGCCATCGATGACTCCCGCTAGCCTGTCGGCATGACCGACATGGCCCGCCTGTTTCTGCTCCTGGGGATCGCCGGCGCCGCCGTGACCTTCCTGGGCAGCCTGGCCCACTGGTTTCTCGACGAACCGCGTCGTATCCGCCGGGCCCTGCGCCGGGTGCTGAAGGCCGATCCCGAGGCGATGGTGCTGGCCCAGGGCCGGGGTCGCGGGGCCGGATTCTCATTCCAGACCGGTCTGGCGGCCGTCGCCTGGGACCGGGGCAACTGGTGTCTGATCTACCGCATCGACGAACTGACCGGCGCCGAACTGATCGTTGACGGCCAGGTCGCCGCCCGGGTCTATCGCGGCGAACCTCGCCGGGCGTTGGAGCAGCGGGTCTCGTCCGCCGACCAGGTCACCCTGCGCCTGACCTTCGACGACCCGCGCAACCCTGACTTTAACCTCGATCTCTGGCTGCGCGGCGACGAAGCGCGGCGGGACGACTGGTCGCCGCAGGCCGCCATCCAGGAAGCCAACCGCTGGCTGGCCCGGGCCGAAGCCATTCTGCGTCGTCCGCCCGCACCGGCAGCGGCTCCCGTGGTCGCGGTTCCACCCTCCCCGCCGCGTGAGACCCGCGTCGAGCCGGCTGCGGAGCCCCCGCCCTGGGAGGACGACGAGGACGACATCGAGGATGATGCGCCGCCACGACTTCTATAATTGACAGTGTAAATTAATAAGCTCACGCTCCCACCGTCCGATCCCGGAGAGCCCTGTCATGACCAGTCTCATCGCCGCCGCCGCCTTCTTCGTCCTGCTGCACCTGCTGGTGTCCGGGACCGCCCTGCGCGGCGCCATCGTCAAGGTCATTGGCGAGGGTCCGTTCATGGGCCTGTTCTCCCTTGCCTCGATCGCCGGCCTGGTCTGGCTGGGCTGGGCCTATGGACAGGCCAGGGGAACCGGCCCGGTTCTGTGGGATCTGGGAACCGGCGCGAAGCATACCGCCGTCGGCCTGGTATTTCTGGCCATGCTGCTGGCCGTGTCGGGCCTGATGACCCTGAACCCCACAGGGGTGAAACAGGAGGGGGCGCTCGACAAGCCGGACGCAGTGACGGGCATCCTGCGCATCACCCGCCACCCGTTCCTCTGGGGCGTGGCGATCTGGGCCTTCGCCCACCTGCTGACCAACGGCGACCTGCCGAGCATCATCCTGTTCGGGGCGCTGCTGGTTCTGGCCGTCTCCGGCACGGCCAGCATCGACGCCAAGCGCAGGAAGGCGCTCGGCGCCAAGTACGACGCATTTGTCGCCCAGACCTCGGCCGTGCCGTTCGCCGCCATCCTGTCGGGCAGGCAAAAGCTTTCCCTGCGCGAGATTGGCGTCATGCGACTGTCCCTGGGCCTGTTCGTCTGGGCCGCCGTGCTCTGGGGCCACCAGGCGATGTTCGGGGTGAATCCGCTGGGCTAGCCGAGCACGAACTCGATGGCTGCCCGCGCGTGAATCTCGGCCGTGTCGAACACCGGCAGGGCCGACTCCTCCGGCGTCGCCAGCAACCCCAGCTCCGTGCAGCCGAAGATCACCGCGTCGGCGCCCTGCCCGTCCCGCGCGGCCTCGATCATCGCCAGCATGGTCGCCTTCGACTCCGGCAGGAACTTCCCGACCACCAGTTCGTCGAAGATGATCCGGTGCAGTTCGTCGCGTTCGGCAAGCTCCGGGATCACGGTCTCCACACCCAGCCCGGACAGGTGGTCGCGCAGGAACGGCATCTCCATCGTATAGCGCGTGCCCAGAAGCAGCGGGCGCTTCGCCCCGGCCGCCTTCAGCGCGTCGGCCGTGGCGTCGCCGATATGGATCAGGGGCAACGACACCGCCGCCATGATCGGGCCGGCCACGTTGTGCATGGTGTTGGCCCCGATCAGCAGGCAGTCGGCCCCGCCGGCCTCGACCTGTTTCGCCGCCGCGACCAGATGGACGGCAACCTCGTCCCATTGCCCCGCCGCCGCGGCGGCCTCCACCGGCGCAAAGTCCACGGACACGACGACCACCTTCGCCGAATGGCGCCCGCCGAGCCGGTCTCGGACCATGCGGTTGAGCTGCTGGTAGTAGTAGGCGGTGCTTTCCCAGCTGACGCCGCCGATCAGGCCGATGGTCTTCATGGCTACAGGTCGGCGTAGACGTGCCGCTCCCCGGCGAAGCCCGGATGGGTCACCGCGCCCAGATGCGCGGGACCGACCAGCTGCGCAAACTTCCAGATGGCGCCGTTGCCGTAGGCCGTCTCGCGCGGCTTCCAGGCCGCCTTGCGGGCCGCCAGTTCCTCGTCGCTGACCTCAAGGTCGATGGTCCCCTTGGTGGCGTCGATGTTGATGATGTCGCCGTCCTGGACTAGGGCGATGGGGCCGCCCAACGCCGCTTCGGGACCCACATGGCCGACGCACAGGCCGCGCGTGGCGCCGCTGAACCGGCCGTCGGTGATCAGGGCGATGTTGCTGACGCCCTGACCGTAGATCGCCGCCGTCGTCGACAGCATCTCGCGCATGCCGGGACCGCCCCGGGCGCCCTCATAGCGGATGACCAGCACATCGCCTTCCCTGTAGTCGCGCGCCTCGACAGCGGCGAAACAGGCGTCCTCGCCGTCGAACACCCGGGCCGGGCCGCGGTGCACCTGATGGGTCAGGCCGGCGACTTTCACGATGCAGCCTTCCGGCGCCAGGTTGCCCCACAGCCCCACCAGTCCGCCGGTCGGCGACAGCGGGTTGGTGACGGGGCGGATCACATCCTGACCGTCGCGCCAGACCACGTCGGCGAGGTTCTCGGCCAGGGTCTTGCCGGTCACGGTCATGCAGTCGCCGTGCAGGTAGCCGCCCTCGAGCAGGGTCTTGAGCAGCATCGGCACGCCGCCGGCCTCGCCCATGTCCTTGGCCACGAACCGACCGCCGGGCTTGAGGTCGGCGATATAGGGGGTGCGGGCGGCGATCTCGGCAAAGTCCTTCAGGGTGAAGTCGACGCCGCATTCATGGGCCATGGCCGGCAGGTGCAGCCCGCCGTTGGTCGAGCCGCCCGTCGCGGCGACCACCACCGCGGCATTCTCGAACGCCTTGCGGGTACAGATGTCGCGGGGGCGAATGTTCTGTTCGATCAACCGCATGACCGCCTCACCTGAAGCGACCGCATAGGCGTCGCGGTCGAGATAGGGCGCCGGCAATGCGCTCGAAAGCGGCAGGGCCAGGCCGATGGCCTCGGACACGCAGGCCATGGTGTTGGCGGTGAACATCCCGCCACAGGCGCCGTCGCCGGGACAGGCATGCTGTTCCACCTGGCTTAGCCGCTCGGCGGTAATGGTTCCGGCCGAGAACTGGCCGACCGCCTCGAACACGTCCTGGACCGTCAGGTCCTGGCCGTCGAGGCGACCCGGCAGGATCGAGCCGCCGTAAAGGAACACGCTGGGCACGTTCAGCCGCAGCATGGCCATCATCATTCCCGGCAGGGACTTGTCGCAGCCGGCCACGCCGACCAGGGCGTCATAGCCGTGGCCGCGCATGGTCAGCTCGACCGTGTCGGCGATGGCGTCACGGCTGACCAGCGAGGAGCGCATGCCCTCGTGGCCCATGGCGATGCCATCGGTGACGGTGATGGTGCAGAACTCACGCGGCGTACCGCCGGCCGCCTTGACCCCCTCGGCCACGGCATGGGCCTGGCGCATCAGGGTGGTGTTGCAGGGCGCCGCCTCGTTCCAGCAGCTGGCCACGCCGACGAACGGCTGGGCGATCTCGCGCGTGCCCAGGCCCATGGCGTAATAGTAGGAGCGATGCGGCGCCCGGGCCGGACCCTCGGTCACATGCCGGCTGGGCAGCTTCGACTTGTCCCAGCTTCCGTCGGGCTTGCGGGCCATGGCATGCGCTCCTCGAATTTGCGGTTCGGGGTTACCGCAGTGCAGCGCGGCGCGGAAGGCGGTTTTCATTCACTGCCAGGCCGTGTGCGCGAATTTTCTTGCGTCGTGGACCGCGAACCTCGCGATCAGCGGCAGAAACCGCTCAGCCGAGGAAGATGTCGGCGATACGTTGGGCGGGCGCGAGCGGGTCGACGTCGATCTGGCCCAGGTTGGTCAGCACCGTCACCGCCACGCCGTCGTCGGGCAGCACCATGACGATCGACCGCCCGCCGACGATGCTGCCGGCATGCCAGCCGCGGCGGCGGCCCTGCGGGTCGCGATCCATGTCCCAGCCGATGCCGAACACCCCGCCGCCACCACGCAGCGGGTTGATGGTGAACATCTCGGCCCTCGTCGCCTCGCCGAGATATCCGGGCTGCATCAGGTTTCCGCAGAACCGCGCAACGTCCGCCGCCGACCCCAGCAGCCCGCCCCCCGGCCACTTGTAGGCCGGGTTGATCGGCGGGCAGCGGATGATATCGGCAAGGCCCCTGGCTGGAAGCACCGGCTGATAGTCGCACACCCGCTCCGGAACGACCTGACCGCGCACCTCGGGGACAATGCTGACAAGGGCCAGCGGCCGTGTCACCTCGTCAGCAAGAATCCGCGGGAAGGCCTTGCCCGTGGCCGACTCCAGTACCGCGCCGATCAGGACGTAGCCGAAGGTCGAATAGTGGGTCACCTCGCCGGGGATCGAGATCAGCGGGTCGTTGATAAAGATGGCCAGCTTGTCGTCGGTCGTGGCGTAAGTGCGCGTGTCAATCGATCCGCCTGGCGCGAGCGGATCGTGGTCACGCGGGATGTAGTGGCGCAGACCGGCCTGGTGGCTGACCAGCTGGCGCAGCGTGACACCCCGATGGGGCTCCGGCAGGCCCTTGCGATAGTGGCCGATCGGCATGTCCAGGTCGACGACGCCGCGCTCGACCAGCCGCATCACCGCCGCCGCCGTGAGCACCTTGGAGACACTGGCCAGCCGGAACCGGTCCTGGGTCGTCGCGGGCAGCGCCGTTTCGAGGTCGGCCATGCCGAAGGCCTCGGCCCAGACCAGACCGCCGCCCTGCCAGACCGCCACGGACGCCGCCGGAAAGGGCGCCGCCGTCATCAGGTCATGCACAACCCTCCGCGCCCGCTCCGGGCCGGAATCGTTGGCCCGCGCCAGACCTGGTCCCGCCAAGGTCAAGACGGCCGGCGCCGCGAGAAGGGTGCGTCTGGTGAGTTTCAAGCCTTCAGGGCGTCCTCGACCGCCGTCTTCAGTTCGGCGTCCTCCGGCGGAGTCCGCGGGCCGAACACGTTGATCAGGGCGCCGTTCTTGCCCACCAGCAGCTTGTGGAAGTTCCACACCGGTTCGGCGGGTTCGCCAACCTCGGAGACAGCCCACTTGTAGAACGGGTGGACGTCCTCGCCCTTCACATCGACCTTTCCGGTCATCGGAAAGTCGACGCCGAAGGTGGTGCGGCAGAATTCTTCAATCTCGCCTTCGGTCCCCGGCTCCTGGCCGGCGAACTGGTTGCAGGGCACGCCCAACACCACCAGCCCCTGGTCGCGATAGTCGCGATACAGCTGCTCCAGCCCGTCATACTGCGGGGTCAGCCCGCACTTGCTGGCCACGTTGACCACCAGCACGACCTTGTCCTTGAAGGTGGTCATCGGCAGCGCCGACCCGTCGATGGCGGTGAAATCGTAGTCGTAGGCGTTGGTCATGGTCGTCTCCTAGAACCCCGCAGCCTGTTCCACTGCGAGCGCGAGGTCCAGAGCACGGGCGGCTTCCTCGCCGGTGACCACGGGACGCGGCGACAAACCACGCACGGCGGCGACAAATCCTGCAACGCTTGTCCCCAGCGGATCCTTGCCGGCCGGCGTCTCGGTGAAGGCCTCGTTCAGCGGGAACGGGGTGCTGTTCCTGAAGGCGCGGGTGACGAAGTCGATTTCCAGCACGCCGGACGGATAGACGATGCGCATGGTCCGCTCCCGCGCCTCGGCGTTCCGGGCGGCGGTGAAGATGGCCGTGAAGCCGTCGCCGAAGGTCGCCTCGGCGCGGATCGCGTCTTCGTCGCCCTCGGCCTCGACGGCCAGCGGCTCGGCATCGGTCAGGGATATCGCCAGATCGATGTCGTGGATCATCAGATCAAGCACGACCGAGACGTCGCGGCTGCGGTCGGACATCGGGCCCTTGCGCACGGCTTCGAGCAGCAGTGGTTTTTCGGGGATGTCGAGCAGACCCATGGCCTGGGACACCACCCGCTCCTGATGGCCGCAGGCCAGCACCAGGCCCCGCTTCGCCGCTTCGGCGATCAGCTTGTCTGCCTTGTCGAGCGTCCTCGCCAGGGGCTTTTCGACATAGACCGGCTTGCCGGCCTTCAGGCAGGCCAGTGCGGTCGCGGCGTGGGTCGTGGCGGGCGAGGCGACGGTGACGATGTCACAGGCCGCCAGCAGCGCCTCGAGATCGCCGAAGGCCGTCACGCCGAGCTTGTCCGCCAGCGCCTGGCAGCGGGCCGGATCGACATCGAAGATGCCGGCCAGGTCCACGCCGTCCATCTGGGCGTATTTGCCCGCGTGAAAGCCGCCGAAGACGCCGGAGCCCACGACCCCGGCCTTGAGTACCTTTTCCATGCGCCGCTTCTAGCGCGGTTCTGCGGCTTCCGCGAGACAGGCAAACCGGCTAAACGGTCGTTTGAAAATTACCAGAAATCGGGAAAAACGACCATGACGACCTCGCGCGAAATTCGCCTCAAGAGCCGCCCTGTCGGGACGCCCGTCGCCGACAATTTCGAGCTGGCCACGGTCGAGCTGCCCGCGCCCGGCGCCGGCGAAGTCCAGGTGCGCAACAGCTGGATGACGGTCGACCCCTACATGCGCGGGCGCATGAACGACGTGAAAAGCTACAGCCCGCCGTTCCAGCTGGGCAAGGCGATGGATGGCGGCGCCGTCGGCGAGGTGATCGCCTCCAATGACCCCTCGTTCGCCGTCGGCGATCTGGTCCAGAGCGGCTTTGGCTGGCGCGAAGCCTTCAACGCGCCCGCCTCGGCAGTGCAGAAGCTGAACACCTTCGGCCTGCCGCCGCAGACCTTCCTGGGCATCGCCGGCATGCCCGGCATGACCGCCTGGGTCGGCCTGCTGAAGATCGCCGCCCTCAAGGAGGGCGACGTCGTCTTCGTGTCGGGCGCGGCCGGCGCGGTGGGCTCGGTCGTGGTGCAGATCGCCAAGATCAAGGGCCACACGGTGATCGGCTCCTGCGGCGGGGCCGACAAGGTCGCCTTCCTCAAGTCGATCGGCTGCGACGAGGTCATCGACTACAAGGCCGAGACCGACCTGACCGCCGCCCTCGCCCGCGTCGCGCCCAAGGGCATCGACGTCTATTTCGAGAACGTCGGCGGCGAGCACATGGACGCGGCCATCGCCAACGCCCGCCCGTTCGGCCGCTTCGCCCTGTGCGGCATGATCAGCCAGTACAATGCGACCGACGAGATGTACGGCGTGAAGAACCTGATCCAGGCGGTCGGCAAGAGCCTCAAGCTGGAAGGCTTCATCGTCTCCAACCACTTCCAGCACATGCCCGAGTTCCTGCAGGACATGTCCGGCTGGATCAACGACGGCAAGCTGAAGTGGACCGAGACGGTTGACGAGGGCATCGAGAACGCCCCCGGCGCCTTCCTCAAGCTGTTCGCCGGCGGCAACACCGGCAAGATGCTGGTCAAGCTGGGCTAATGGTTCGGGACAGACACCTTCGGGTGTCTGTCCCTGTTACCGCGCCGTCAGTTCCACCACAGCCCAGCCGTCGCCGAGCTTCTGGACCTTCAGCGCCACCCGCGCACCCGGCTCGCCGGGCGACAGCGCCACGACGTCGGCCCAGGTGCGGAAGGTCGTGCGGCCCGCCGCCAGGCCGGACCCGGTCGCGCCATCGTGGTCGATGGTGACGGTCCTCGCGTCCACCGACACCACCGTGCCGGTCGTCGCATAGACCGGACCGGTCGGCCCCGCCGGGATGATCAGCGCACGCGCCCTGGCCGACTTCAGGTCCTTGCCATCGTTGGCGGCCGGCCCGCACGCCGCCAGCGCGAGGGCGGTGAGAACAAGGGCAGAGGCGATTTTCGTCATGACAGTACTCCGTCGTCTGACGACCGGATTATCACGAACACGCGGGAATTGAAGCCGGCGCTTCCTCCCGGCCGCCCCGGCGGCTAAAAGCCCGGCCAATCCTGGAGGAATTGCCCGTGTCGCGCCTGTTCAGCGCCTATGTGATGGTCGACTGGAGCGCCGCCGCCGCGCCGCGCACCGGCAAGGATTCCATCTGGATCGGCGTCATCAAGCGCGACATCCGCTTCCGCCCGACCTTCGAAGCCTTCAATCCGGCGACCCGCGACGAGGCCATGAAGGTCCTCGGCGAGGTGATGGCCGACCTGCGCCGCCGGGGTGAACGCGCCCTGATCGGCTTCGACTTCCCGCTCGGCTACCCCGAAGGCACGGCCAGGGCGCTGGCCCTGAAGTCCGCCGACTGGAGCGGCCAGTGGGCCTTCCTGGCCTCGAACGTCGTCGACAAGCCGACCAACGTGAACAACCGCTTCGCCGTCGCGGCCAAGATGAACCGGTTGATGACCGACCAGCCCTGGCCGTTCTGGGGCTGTCCGGCCAACGACAGCCAGCGCTGGCTGTCGACAACCAAGCCCCTCAACCTGCCCGCCGGCCTGCCGCCGCAGCTGCGACGGGCCGAGAAGCTCACCCAGGGCAAGGGCAAGGCCGGGGCCAAGACCGTCTGGCAGGTGTTCGGCAACGGCACCGTCGGCAGCCAGGCCATCGTCGGCATCCCGCGGGTGAAGATCCTCGCCGATCAGCTGGGCGAGAAGGCCA
>JBKJII010000250.1:0-4901 GCA_046598505.1 Caulobacter sp.
TGGGTCTTGGCCCCGATCAGCACCGCGTCGTGCATGTCCGCGCCGGAAAGCTTGGCCCCGGCCAGTCGCGCCCCGCGCAGGTCGGCGCGGCGCAGGTTGCAGCCGCGCAGGTCGGCCCCCTCGAGATGGGCGCCCTGAAGCTGCACGCCTTCCATGTCGAGGCCGTAGAACACCGCCGTCCTGGCCGACAGCGCGGTGAGATTGTAGCCGCGGATCGACTTGAGATTGCGCAGGTCAGCCCGGTCGAACACCGACGGCCGGCCCTCGACACCGCCGGTCTCGCACCAGCGGGCGTGATCGCGCAGCATGTCCTCGTAGGGCAGATCGTCGACCGCCTTGCCGGACGGCGCATCGGTCAGGGTTCCGGTCATGTCGGCGTCGCCGACCGTCCAGCCGTGGGTCTTGGCCCCGATCAGCACCGCGTCGTGCATGTCCGCGCCGGAGATGTCAGCGCCTGACATGTCTGCCCCGGCGAGGTTGGCGCCGCTCATGTTGGCCTGTTTCAGGTTGGCCCGCACCAGCTTGCAGTCCTTCATCATCGCGTCGCTGAAGTCAGCCTTCATGGCCATCACGCCTGACAGGCGCGATCGCTCCAGGTTGGCGCCGGCGAGGATCGCCCCGCAGGCGTCGCCCGAGCGGGTGGCGTGTTCGTGGATGCGCAGGCCCTTGTCGCGGTCGGGCGAGGCGATCGCGCCTTCGCGCAGGTCGGCCTCGAACAGGTCCGCGCCGGTGAGGTTGGCGCCGCGCAGGCAGGCGCCTCGCAGGTCGGCTCGCCGCATGGAGGATTCGGAGAAGTCGGCGCCCTGCATGTCCGCGCCGAAGAAGCTGGCGTTGTCGAACTTTGCCCCGCTCAGCTTCGCGTCGTTGAGGATCGCGCCGGTGAAGTCGGCGTCCGACAGATTGCGGCCGGAGAGATTGAGCCCCGTCAGGTCCTGGAAGGCGAACACCGCGCGCGCGCCGCCCATCCGCGCCGAGAACAGGCGGTCATGCCTGGCGCAGATCAGCTCAACGTCCTGTTGCGTAAGGCGTCGGCGCGTACCGGTCGACGCTGCGGCGGCGGCCATGGGTTTGTCTCCGTTGGAGAAAACCTATGACTGACGCGCGTTAACATCACCCTTCCAGAGGTCGTAACGCAGGGCCTCGGAGGCCTCTTGCGACAGCAGGCCGCGCTCGACCGTGACACCCGCGGCGCAGAGCCGCTCGTAGCCGTGGCCGGAGGCAAGGGGCGAGGGATCCTCACAGGCGTAGACGACCCGGGCGATCCCCGCCGCGATCAGTCGCTCCGAACAGGAAGCGGTTCCGGCGGACCGGGCGGCGCAGGGCTCCAGCGTGACGTAGGCCGTGGCGCCCCGGGCGTCGCACAGGTCGAGCGCCTGTTCCTCGGCGTGGGGCCTGCCGCCGGGGGCGGTGGCGGCTTGCGCGATGACCCGGCCATCCCGCACGATCACGCAACCGACCACCGGATTGGGCGCAGTCTTGCCGAGGTTGGGCAGGGCGGCGGCGATGGCCGCGCGGATGAAATCGGTGTCAGCGGGCATGGGCGGCCTGCGTCCTTCGAGACGCCGGCTGCGCCGGCTCCTCGGGATGACGAACTCGGGGAATTGCACAAACAATCGTCATGGTGAGGAGCGCTCGAAGAGCGCGTCTCGAACCACGCACCTTCAGACAAGCGCCGGCAGCGGGGTCGCCCGCGATTCATCCAGATACCGCGCCGACACCGGCATCAGCGCGTCATCCAGCTCGATCAGCAGGGGATTGCCGGTGGGGATTTCCACATCGACGATCGCCGCGTCCGGCACCGCGAACAGCAGCTTGACGATGGCCCGCAGGCTGTTGCCGTGGGCGGCGACCAGCACCGTCTCGCCGGCCTTCAGGCGCGGGGCGATCTCGGCGTCCCAGTAGGGCTGGACGCGGTCGAGCGTGGTCTTGAGGCTCTCGGTGTCGGGGATGGCGAGGCCGGCGTAGAGCGGGTCGGCGTAGAAATCGAACTCGCCGCCTCGCGCCAGCGGCGGGGGCGGGATGTCGTAGGACCGGCGCCAGACCTTGACCTGGTCGTCGCCGTGCTTTGCCGCCGTCTCGGCCTTGTTCAGCCCGGTCAGGCCGCCGTAATGGCGCTCGTTCAGCCGCCAGTCGCGGACCATCGGCAGGTCGCCCTGCCCGGCCGACGTCAGGGCGATCTCGCCGGTGCGGTTGGCCCGCTTGAGCACCGAGGAATAGACCCGGTCGATATGCAGTCCGGCAGCTTTCATCAGCGCGCCGCCGCGCCTGGCCTGGGCCTCGCCCTCGGCGGTGAGATCCACATCGACCCAGCCGGTGAAGCGGTTGTCGAGGTTCCACTGGCTCTGGCCGTGGCGAAGAAGGATGAGCTTGGACATGCGCGTCGGGCTAGGCCGCTCACGCGCGAGCGTCAAGCGGGGTTCATCCCGGCGCGCGCCCTGCTATATCCGCTGCATGCGCGACCGCGTCTTCTTTCCCCTCGCCGCCCTCCTCGCCCTGGCCATGATCGCCGCGGCGTTGATCTGGCCGCGCGGGATGGGGGCGGCGCTGCCGTCCTTCAGCCATCCGTTCTCGGTTCCGGCGCCCGTCCCGGCCCCGCCGCCCGCGCCGGCCAAGACAGCCAAAGTCCCCGCCAAGGCGCCGCAACCTTGAGCGGGTTCGACGCGGTCGAGGTCGGTCGGCGCGTGCTGGCCATCGAGGCCGAGGCGCTGACCCAACTGTCCGACAGCCTGGGCGAGGCCTTCACCGCCGCCGTCGAGATGCTGTTCGCCTGCAAGGGCCGCATCGTCCTGACCGGCATGGGCAAGAGCGGCCATGTGGCGCGCAAGATCACCGCCACCCTGGCCTCCACCGGCACCCCGGCGATGTTCGTGCACCCGGCCGAAGCCAGCCACGGCGACCTGGGCATGATCGGCCAGGACGATGTGGTGCTGGCCCTCAGCAAGTCCGGCGACGTGCGTGAGTTGGCCGACGTGATCGGCTATGCCCACCGCTTCGCCATCCCGCTGATCGCCATGACCGCCAACGCCGAGAGCCAGCTGGGCAAGGCCGCGACCCTGGTGTTGCTGCTGCCCGACGCGCCGGAGGCCACCGGCGAGGTCCGGGCCCCGACCACCTCAACCACCCTGCAGATCGCGCTGGGCGACGCCCTGGCCGTGGCCCTGCTGGAGCGGCGCGGCTTCACGGCGCGCGACTTCCACGTCTTCCACCCCGGCGGCAAGCTGGGCGCCATGCTGCGCACCGTCGGCGACCTGATGCACCGGCTGGAGGAGGCCCCGCTGGTTGCCGAAGCGACGCCGATGCCGGACGCGATCCGCGTGATGACCGAGCGCAAGCTGGGCATCGTCGGCGTCACCGCCGCCGACGGCGCCCTGATCGGGGTGATCACCGACGGCGACCTGCGGCGCAATTTCGAGGGCCTGGGCGACCGGACCGTCGGCGAGATCATGACCCGCACGCCGCGCTCGGTGACCGCCGAAACCCTGGCCGGCGACGCCGCCCGCCTGATGAATGACAACCGCATCACCGTGCTGTTCGTGGTCCGCGACGGCAAGCCGGTGGGCGTGCTGCATGTGCATGACGTGCTGAGCGCGGGCGTGGTCTGAGCGAATGGCCGGATTTCGATGTTCGATGAACGCCGCCTGATGTAGGGTGACCCTGCGAATGCGGGGGCGTCCGATGATCCGGTTCCTGGTGCTTGCGTTTACGGTATTCGGCCTGACGGTCGCGCCCCTGTCGGCTGCGGCTCAAAGCGCGACGCCGCGAATCAACCCCCTGACCGGCAAGCCCTACAGCGCCGCCAGCCAGGCGGAGTTCGAGCGGCAGCAGCGGGAGAGCGAGGAACAGTCTCGCATGGCCGACGAGGCCGCCGCCGAGGACAACCGGCTGTTCCAGGAAATGCGCGCCCGGAACGCCGAACAGATCCGGCAGTTCGACGAGGCGATCGAGGACTGGAGCGAAACCCACACCTCGCCGCCAGGTACGACCGAGACCTTTGTCTCGACAAGCTACGACAACGACACCGCCCTTGGTGAGCGCGCCGAGATCACCTTTTACAACAAGTGGGACGTCCCGACCCACAAGATCGAGTTCGGCCCCGACGGAAAGCCAACCGGACCGGTGACGCAGACCCAGCAGGGCAAGGTCTGGGAGACGATCGGCCCGCGCATTCCGCCCGGTGGCGGCGTGGAGACCAGCTACGGCGAAGACTTCGACGGCAATCGCATCATCACCAGCGCTCGCATCTACGGCGAGAACGGCAAGATCCTCGGCGACTACCAGTTCAACTTCGACGGTGTCCCCTGGCGGGGCGAGACCCGCGATCCCGAGACCGGGCTGCGCAATGGAGGCTTCCAGGACGAGCGACTCAAGCCCCCCCGAGCGAAGCCTCGGCGGCCCCTTGCCCACGCCCTCTCAGGTGCGACTGATCACGGGCGTCTGCGAGCCCTGTCGGGCCCTGATGAACGCGCACAACGATCTGGCGCATCGGATCAACACCATCGTCATCGAGATGAAGTCGCTGTCGGAGCAGCACCAGAAGGCCTACCAGCCGGCGCAGAAGCCGATCCGCATGCGCTATGACGTCCTGGCGGCCGAGCTGGCGACGCTGATGCCGCAGTTCGAGGCGCTGCGCGCGCAGGTGATCGCGTGCGACAAGCAGTGTCGGGCGGCGGAGACTCCGCCGGAAACTGTCGCCGACCTGCCGCGCACGATGCTTCGACCGCCGCAGGGGCCGGGCCTGCCGGTGACCGCGGACACCAGCTTCATCCCGGGCGTGGGCGCGATTCCGGCCACCAATCGTGACCTGCAGGCCGTGATCGACGCGGCGCAGACCTATCTGGCGGCAGCCAACTGCGAAGGGATGGAGTGCCCGGTCTGCGACTGCGACCAGGCGCGCGAGGCGC
>JBKJII010000446.1:0-13672 GCA_046598505.1 Caulobacter sp.
GGTCGGGCTGCGCGCGGCGCTGTTCAATCCGGTGACCGGCTATTCCCTGCCCGACGCCGCGCGGCTGGCCGACGAGATCGCCGCCCTGCCGACCCTGACAACCGCCACGGTGCGCAACTGCGTCGAAGCGCGATCGAAACAGCGCTGGACCGAGCGGGCCTATTACCGCCTCCTGAACCGGATGCTGTTCCGGGCTGCCGAGCCCGGCCGCCGCTACGTCGTGCTGGAACGGTTTTACCGGCTGAACCAGGGGCTCATCGAGCGGTTCTACGCCGGGCGCATCACGCTGGCGGACAAGGCCCGCATCCTGATAGGCAAGCCGCCGGTGCCGGTTTCGGCGGCCCTTGCGGTGCTATCCGAAAAGTCTGTTCTTCCTGGGGGCGTACACACATGACCAAGCCGCGCGCGGCGGTGATCGGGTCGGGATTCGGCGGGCTGGCGCTCGCGGTCCGACTGCAGTCGGCCGGCTTCGACACCACGCTCTTCGAGGGTCGCGACAAGCCCGGCGGCCGGGCCTACGTCTGGCATGAGCAGGGCTTCACCTTCGACGCCGGCCCGACGGTAATCACAGATCCCGACTGCCTGGAGCAGCTGTTCGCGCTCTCCGGCCGAAAGCTGTCGGACTACGTCGAACTGGTCAGCGTCGATCCCTTCTACCGGCTCTGCTGGGAAGACGGCCACACCTTCGACTACGTCAACAACCAGGCAGAACTCGACCGGCAGATTGCGGCGAGAAACCCAGCAGATGTTGAAGGTTACAAGCGTTTCCTCGCTTATTCCGAGGACCTGTTCCAGGAAGGCTACGTCAAGCTCGGGCACGTGCCGTTCCTCGACTTCAAGAGCATGATCGCAGCGGCGCCGGCGCTGATGAAGCTGCAGGCCTGGCGCAGCGTTTTCGCCAAGGTCAGCACCTTCGTGCAGGACCCTTACCTGCGGCAGGCCCTGTCCTTCCACACCCTGCTGGTCGGCGGCAGCCCGTTCGCCACCTCCTCGATCTACGCCCTGATCCATGCGCTGGAACGGCGCGGCGGCGTCTGGTTCCCGGTCGGCGGAACCAACAGGCTGATCTCGGCGCTGGCGACCCTGTTCCAGGACCTGGGCGGAACGCTGCGCCTGTCGACGCCGGCGAAAGCCATCACCACCAGCGGCGACCGCGTCACCGGCGTGACCCTCGCCGATGGAACCACCGAGACCTTCGACACAGTCGCTTCGAATGCCGACATCGTCCACACCTACGAAAAGCTGCTGGGCGCCGAGCCCCGCGGCAGGTCCGAGGCCAAGCGGCTGAAGGGTGCGCGCTTCAGTCCCTCGCTGTTCGTGGTCCACTTCGGCCTGAAGGCCGAGCATCCGCAGATGCGCCACCACACCATCTGCTTCGGATCGCGCTACCGGGAGCTGATCGGCGAAATCTACGGAAAAGACAATCTGGCCAAAGACTTCTCGCTCTACCTTCATGCTCCTTGCGCCACCGACAAGACCATGGCGCCGGAAGGCTGCTCAAGCTTCTACGCTCTCTCGCCCGTGCCGCACCTGGGCACGGCGAACATCGACTGGGCCGTCGAGGGGCCAAAGTACCGCGACCGCATCCTCGCCTATCTGGAGGAGCGCTACATCCCCAACCTGTCCCGCGACCTGGTCGTCAGCCGCATCTTCACCCCGGCTGATTTCCAGAGCGAACTCAACGCCTTCCAGGGCTCGGCTTTCTCGCTGGAGCCGATTCTGACCCAGAGCGCCTGGTTCCGGACCCACAACCGCGACGACGTCATCCCCAACCTCTACTTCGTCGGGGCCGGCACCCATCCCGGCGCCGGGATCCCCGGCGTGGTCGGCTCGGCCCGCGCCACGGCGGGTCTGATGATCGAGGACTTCCTCGCGTGACCGATCTGGCCGCGACCAGCCGGGAGACGATCCAGAAGGGCTCGCAGAGCTTCGCGGCCGCAGCGGCCCTGTTCGATCCCCGGACCCGCGCCGACGCGGAGATGCTCTACGCCTGGTGCCGGCACTGCGACGATGTGATCGACGGCCAGACCCTTGGCCATGAGCGGGAAGTGCTCGAGCCGGCCGAGGTCGAGGCGCGGCTGGTCGCCCTCTACGCCCGGACCCGCTCCGCCTTCGCGGGCGAGCCGACCGACGACCCCGCCTTCGCCGCCTTTCGCGAGGTGGCCCGCCGCCGCGCCCTGCCCGAGCGCTACCCGATCGAGTTGATCGACGGCTTCGCCATGGATGTCTCGGGTCGCCGCTACGAGACGATCGAGGACACGCTCGACTACTGCTGGCATGTCGCCGGCGTCGTCGGAGTGATGATGGCCATCGTCATGGGCGTGAAGCCGGACGACCTGCAGACCCTGCGCCGCGCCCAGGACCTGGGCCTGGCCTTCCAGTTGACCAACATCGCCCGTGACATCGTCGAGGACGCGCTGAACGACCGCATCTATCTGCCGGCCGACTGGCTGGCGCAGGCCGGCGTGCCGCTGGACGCCATCGCCGCGCCGGAGCACCGGCCGGCAGTCGCGGGCCTGGCGAAGCGCCTGGTGGACGCCGCCGAGCCCTATTACGTCTCGGCCCGCTGGGGTCTGCGCGGCCTGCCCTTCCGCTCGGCCTGGGCCGTGGCGGCGGCGCGCGGCGTCTATCGCGAGATCGGCGTCAAGGTCGTGGCGCGAGGGGCCACGGCCTGGGACCAGCGGGTCTCGACCAGCACGGCGGAGAAGGTCGGGCTGGCGCTCGGCGGCGGCCTGATGGCCCTGCGCGGCGCGACCCTGGACCGCTGGCGCACAGCGCCGGCGCGGCCCGCGTTATGGAGCAAGATCTAGAGCGGCGCCTCGGTGCCGTCAGGCGCAGCGGTGCGCAGGTCGATGTTTCGGGCTTCCAGTTGCGCCTTCAGCGTGCGTACAGGCGGCGCCATCAGGAAGCCGAACGACACGCAGCCGTCCTTCGCATGAACGGCGTGGTGGAACCGGTGCGCCTGGATCAGGCGCTTCCAGTAGTCTGACTTCGCCTTCGGCATCGGGAATCGGCGGTGCACCAGCCCGTCGTGGAACAGGAAATAGATCGCGCCATAGGCCGTGATTCCCAGTCCGACCGGCAGCATCCATGTGAGCGCCGTATTCACGCCGAGCCAGATGGCCACGATGGCCGGGGCTGCGAACACCACAGCGAACAGATCGTTGAGCTCGAAGGCGCCCCCACGTGGTTCATGGTGCGACCGGTGCCAGACCCACATGAAGCCGTGCATCACATAGCGGTGCATGACCCAGGCGAAGCCTTCCATGAAGGCCAGCGCGCCCAGGAACAGGGCCAGGTTGATCGCGAACTGCAGCATCGAAGTCCTCAGCGGGCGAGGCGTGTCGCCAGATGCGCCAGCGACAGGCCGATCAGGCCCGCCGCCGTCAGCACGGCCCAGGCAGGATACACCGCCGCGAGCCCGGCGTCGCGCCAGAGGATCGACTGATAGGCCTCGATCGCCCAGGCGTGCGGCGTGGCCCAGCCGACGGTCTGCAGCCAGGGCGGCATCAGGAAGCGCGGCACCATGCTGCCGCCGATCGCCGCCAGGATCAGGATGACGAACGTCGACAGCATCTGCGCCTGGTCGCGGGTCTTGCAGAAGGCCACCAACCCGAGCGCCAGGCCGGCGGCGCAGATCGAGGCGGCGATAACCGTCACCAGCCACGGCCCGAGATGCAGCAGCACCGGCACGCCGTAGATCACCTCCGCCGTGGCGAAGATGGCCACCGCCTGGGCCATGCCCTGGGCGATCAGGAACAGGAACTTGCCGGTCACCACGGGGCCCATGCCCTTGGTTCCGGCGAGGATGCGGTCGGCAATGCCCGCGCGGCGCTCGTCAATCAACGAGAGCGCCCCGGTCATGGCTGAGAACAGCGCGAACAGGATGCTCACGGCCCCGGCGTAATAGGCGATGGTCCCACCGCCCTTCTTTGCGCCGGTGATGTTCTCCCGCTCGAACAGGCCGGGTCCTGACCCCGTTGCACCGGACTTGGCCAGATGCGCCTTGGCGGCCCGGGCCACCGCCAACTGGCGCGGCGTGAAGCCGCCTACAACGGGCGCCGTGTCGACCAGATTCCGCTCCAGCAGCACGTCG
Organism: Caulobacter sp.; assembly: GCA_046598505.1. Lineage (GTDB taxonomy): Bacteria > Pseudomonadota > Alphaproteobacteria > Caulobacterales > Caulobacteraceae > Caulobacter. The sequence goes on from JBKJII010000446.1 coordinate 4,097, forward strand.
GGCATGGCCCGCGCCATGGCCTGCTGCACGCGGGCCATGGTCAGGGGCGCGGCGACGGCCCGGCTGGGGTCGGAGACCACGATGATCGGCGCGCCCGGCGTCGAGGGATCAGCGCGCAGGATCACCCCGGCGTCGGCCTTACCGGCCTTCACCAGCGTCCTCACCCGCGCGCCGCTGTCGGGACTGACCCGCTCGGCGCGCAGGTCGGGGTCCGTCAGCAGCGCCTCCATCAGCCGCCGCGAGGCGGGCGTACGGGCGTCGTCGGCGATGGCCAGCTTGAGCTTCACGTCCTCGCCGGTCGCCCCGGCGAATACGGCCGAGAAAATCAGGAACACCAGCGGCGGCAACAGGAAGGTCATCACCAGCGCGCCCCGGTCCCGCCACAGCGCCAGCGCCATGACGCGGAACATGGCCAGGATCATGCGGCCCGCCTCCAGTCGGCGACGAGGCTGAACAGGTTCTGCAGCGAGGGCGGGCGCACGCGAATCTCGCGCGGCGCCATGCCAAGGTTGCGCAGTCGCCGGTCCAACTGGGCCGCGGCCATGTAGCCGCCCTCGTCGAGCCGGGCCCAGAGGTTGCCCTTGCGCCGCTCCAGCCCCTCGGCGGCGAGGATGCTCTCGCCGTCGACACCGGGCTCGACGTCCATCTGGACGAGGATTTCCATCTCCTGGCCGAAGGCCTGCTCGATCAGGGCGCGCGGGGCGCCCTCCATGATCTTGCGGCCTTCGCGCAGGAAGCCGACGCGGTCGGCCAGCGCCCCGGCCTGGTCGAGGTCGTGGGTGACAATCAGCACCGCCACGCCGGTGTCCCGCAGATTGCGGATCACGGTATCCAGCGCCTCGCGGGCGTCGACATCCACGCCCACGGTTGGTTCGTCGAGGATCAACAACTGCGGGCCGTGCAGGATGGCGGCGGCGATATTGACCCGCCGCTTGTAACCGCCCGACAGGTGGCGCACCGGCACATGCTCGCGGTCGGCAGTGCGTGTCAGCTGCAGCGCCCGGTCGACGGCTGACGGGAGGTCGCGCCGCGCGACGCCGGACAGCCGCCCGAACACCTCGAGGTTCTCGCGCACCGTCATATGGCCGTAGAGCGCGATGTCCTGCGGCACCAGCCCCAGCCGGGCGCGAGCCTCCGGCGACCTGAAGGGGTCCTGGCCGTCCAGCGCCACCTCCCCTGTCGCCAGCTTGAACCGGCCGCAGATAGCGCCGACCAGCGTCGATTTGCCCGCGCCGTTGGGGCCCAGCAGGGCGTAGATCTCGCCGGGCTTCACGGCCAGGTCGACGCCGCGCAGCACCTTGCGCGTGCCGTACTGGTGCTCGGCGCCCCAGACGTTGAGGATCGGGCGATCGGTCACGCGGCGGCCTTCCGCGCCTCGAACAGGCCCGCGACATAGGGCGACAACAGCCGTCTCCGCGTGCCGGCCGCAACCAGCGCCGCCTCGGCGCGGGCCAGATGGTCGGCCACCGACTGGCGTGCGCCCTCGACGCCGAGCACCGAGACCACGGTGGTCATGCCCGCGTCCTTGCCCAGATCCTTGCCGGAATCCGTCCCGCCGGCCACGTCGATGATGTCATCGTGGATCTGGAAGGCCAGACCCAGATGTCGCGCGAACAGGCCGACCTGCCGCACGGCCTCCGGCGGCGCGCCTGCAATCAGGGCCCCGGCCTCGGCGGCGGCGACGATCAGCACGCCGGTCTTGCGGTGATTCAGGAGCTCAAGTTCAGCAGGCGAGCGCGCGCGGGAACGATCCTCAAGGTCCATCGACTGGCCCGCGACCAGGCCCGAGAAGCCGACGGCCTCCGAAAGATCATCGACCAGCTTCACCCGCGCAGCCTGCGGCAGGTTCGGGTCGGCGGCGATGACACCGAAGGCCCGGTTCAGCAAGCCGACCGAGGCCAGGATGGCGGTCGCCTCGTCGTAGGCCCTGTGGGTCGTCGCCGCGCCACGGCGCAGGTTTGCGTCATCCATACAGGGCAGGTCGTCGAGAATCAGCGAGGCGGTGTGAACCATCTCGAAGGCGCAGGCGACATCCAGCGCGACGGCCGGTTCGGCGCCGAACTCGCGCGCCGCCAGCAGCGTCAGCATCGGTCGGAACCGCTTGCCCGGCGACAGCAGCGCATAGCGCGCAGCCTCCACCAGGCGCGCCGGTTGCTCGGCGCGGGCCGGAGTCAGCTCCGCCAGGCGGCGCTCAACCGCGGCCCGGCATTGCTCGATGAAGGCGGCGTCGTCGTCCATGCCCCCGCAGCGCTGTTCGGCAGTCCCCCAAGCGGACCGAGGGCATTTGAGGGGCCGTGCCTTGCACCGTCAACCGACGATGCAGTTTGTGTGCAGGCTGCCTGGCAATCCGCTCATCCTGGCGGTGGAGTCAGGCCACCGCCTCGCCCCACTCGCTCCAGCCCAGCACCCGCGGCGTTCCGGGCAGGTACATGCGCTCGCTTCCGATGACCGTGAACCCCGCGCCCAGGACTGACGACGTGATCGGCCGGGTGAGGTGGCAACCGCCCGCAATCGCCTTCCAGGCGGGCTCAAGCCGCCGCTGCCAGGCCGCGACGGCGGGGTCGGGCGCCCGGCCATGCTCGCAGAACAGGAAGCGGCCGCCCGGTTTGAGCACACGCCTGGCCTCGGCCAGCGCCGTCGTCGGAGACTGAACCGAGCAAAGCGTGAAGGTGCAGACCACGCAGTCGAAGCTGCCGCTCTCGAACGGCAGCGCTTCGGCCGTGCCCTTCTGGATGTCGACCTTGAGGCCCGCAGGGCGTTCCGCTGCCAGGGCCAGGGCGCGCAGCTCGGCAGAGGGATCGACGCCCGACACGCTCTCAACCTTCGCCGGATCATAGAACTGCAGGTTCAGCCCGCCGCCGATGCCCAGCTCCAGCACCTTGCCCGCTGCCTTCGGCACCACCTTCACCCGTTGCTTCATGATCGGCTTGCTGGCGCAGGCGCAGCCGATCAGCCGCGGCATGATGTGTTTGTCGTAGAAGGATGTCATCTCAGCCCTGCCCCCGCAGCCATTTCGCCACCGCCCAGGCGTGAGCCTCGTGCCGCAGCCGCTTCACGGCCTCGAACGGATCAACCCAGACCAGATCATGGTCGTCCTCGATCTTGAGCGCCGGATCGGCGCCTGTCACCTCCACCGCGTAGACGCCGCAGTGATTGTTTACCGCCTCGCCGTCGGTCATGAGGAAATGCTGCGACGCCGAAACGATCCGCGCGCCCGTGACTATGATCAGCCCGGTCTCTTCGCCGAACTCGCGCACCACCGCCAGGACCTCGTCCTCGCCGGGATCGATGGCCCCGCCGGGCAGGTCGAGCCAGTCGCCGCCTTCGACAGGCCGCACCCGCACCAGGGCGATCAGCCCGTCCCGCCGGGCGATGCCGAAGGCGGCCGGCCGGTCGCGGTGGACCCGCCCCGGCAGCGGCGCGCCGAACTGCGGCATCAGTCCTTGCCGACCAGCGACTCGTAGGGATCGACCTTGCCGGACTCGACGTCGGCGACGCTGACCTCGGGCCAGCCGACCTTGGCCGTGGCGCTGGCCCGCCAGGCGAGCACGATCATGTCCCGCAGTTCCGCCGCGCCGGCGCCGACCCGCTCGGTGGCGAAGGCCGCGCCACGCGAGTCGCCGGGCTTGAAGCCACCTTCCTTCCACAGCTTGTAGAAGGGAATGACATAGCTGTTGGTCCGGGTCAGGTAGGCGATGACCCGCTGCTCGATCGGGCAGCCGCAGTCGGTGAAGCCCGGCATGGCCGCGCGGACGCCCGACGGCGTGACGACGCCCTTCACGTAGTTGCCTTCCCAGGGCACATGGACGCGCTCGCTGGTGTAGCCCTCGGGGTTGGGATAATCGCCCCAGCCGTTGTGGTGATAGGTGGTGTGCAGCGGCTGGCTGCCGTCACCGATGTAGTGGGCCAGGTTGGCCAGATTGGCCATCAGCAGCGCCTCGCGGCGCTCGCGGTCGCGCTTGTACCAGGCCTTCTGCGCGCCCTTGGCCCGCTTGCCGGCCGCCAGGTCGACGCGCCAGTAGCCGAAGTCCTTCACCAGCTGCTGGTAACCGTCGACGATCGAATACTGCAGATAGCCGGCCTTCCACGTGTCCGTGCCCGCGACCCGCAAGCTCGCCTCGTACTCGGCGCGGGTCGGCGGGAAGTCGGTGAAGGCCGGGCCGTCCATGACCTTTCCGGTATCGCCCAGGTCGATGTAGTGGGCCGGGTCGCGGTTGCTGTCGTGGACCTTGCCCGAGCCCTTGGACCGGTCCGGCTCGCGCGCCAGCTCGCCCATGTCGGCGATAGCCTGCTTGCTGCGCAGGAAGCCCGGAACCTCGTCCGGCAGCGTCTCGGCGGCCAGCATGCCGACGATGCGGTGCCCGGTGTTGCCCCACGAAACAGCCACGACCGGGGTCAGGCAGATTGCGGCGACGGCGGCGAAGGCGGCGAAACGGAAGACCGGGCGCATGGGCGAACCTCGAAACAGACTGATCCCGCTCTAGAGCATTTTCCGGCGAAGTGGATACCGGTTCGCCGCCAGAAAATGCGACAAAACAAAAGGCTGGAGCATTTCACCGATCCAGCTGGATCGGAAAATGCTCTAGGCGATCCCCAGCGCGGCCTCAACGCGCGCAATCCAGGCGAGGACCCGCGGATAGTCCGCGAGGTCGAAACCGCCTTCGTGCGCCACCCGGGTATAGGCGACCAGTGAGACGTCGGCGAGACTGACATTGTCACCGACGAGGAAGGCCGTTTCCTCCAGCCCGTCTTCCAGGCGCTGCAGCGCTGCCCGCCCCCTCGTGACCAGTTTGGCGTCCAGGTCCTCGCGCGGCTTGCCCAGATAAGCCATCTGGAACCGGGCCACGGCGACATAGGGCTCGTGGCTGTACTGCTCCCAGAACAGCCACTCGAACATCTTCGCCCGGTCATAGGAATCAGCGGGAATCAGCGCCGATCCGTCGGCCAGATGCACGATGATGGCGTTGGATTGAGCCAGCGCCCGGCCGTCCGGAAGGATCACGAGCGGCACCTGACCGGCGGGATTCATGGCCAGAAAGTCAGGCGTGCGGGTCTCGTCGCGCAGCACGTCAAGTTCCCGCCAACGGTATGGAATCGCGAGCTTTTCGGCCGTCCACTTGACCTTCAGGCAGTTGCCGGACTTGCCGTCGCCGTAGACCGTGAGCATGTCGTTGTTCCCCTTGGGGTTGATTGACCCGGATTGTTACGCGCGTCGATAGCAGCTAGACAGCGGCTCCGAGAAACAAACAGGGGGGCGCGTTTGAAACGCATCCTGCCATGCCTCGCCGCGCTGGGACTGGTGATGTTCACCCCGCCCGCGTTTGCGCAGTCGGCGGTCGATCCGATCGCTGACCTGATTCAAGACGCTCTCCAGGACTCCGCCCGGGCCGCGCCCGATGGCGTTGCCGACTGGGTGCTTAAGGCCACCCTCTATCATGCCGGCGCTCCAGGCGTCGGCGGCCGCGACTCGCTCGGCTGCCCTACGGTGGCCATGCGCACCGCCGCCACCGACCGCACCCTGGTCCCCCGCCGCTCGATCCTGTTCATCAAGGAAACCGTCGGCATGCCGATGCCCGACGGCAGTCTGCACGATGGCTACTGGTACGCCTCCGACGTCGGTGGTGCGATCAAGGGCGCCCGCATCGACCTGTTCACCGGTTCTGGACGAGGCTCGATGAGTCCGATGATGAAGCTGAACCTCCGCTCGGTGACGGTCGTGAAGGCCGGAACTTTCGAAGGCTGCCCCAAAGCCGACCGCCAGATCGCGGCGCGCTGAGGTGGTGGTCGTCACCGGCTGGGTCCTCGCCCGGCACGAGACCCGCGACCAACTGATCGCCCTCTGCCAAGACCACAGCCGCCGCTCGCGCGCAGAACCGGGCTGCATCAGCCACGACCTGTACATCGACAGCGAAGAGCCGCTGAAGCTGTTCTTCTTCGAGCGCTGGGCCGATCGCGCCGCGCTGAAGGCCCACTTCACCGTGCCGGAGTCGAACGAGTTCATGCGGGCCGTGCGGTCGATGTCGGCGGGCGGATCGAAGGGACCTGAGATACTCGACATTGTTCCCTCTCCCTGAGGGGAGAGGGAGGGGCCCGCCGCAAAGCGGTGGGAGGGTGAGGGGTTACGGCGCACGCCGCTAATCCTGACCGTCCCTAACCCCTCAACCTCCCACTCGCCGAAGGCTCGCGGGCCCCTCCTTCTCCCTTTGGGAGAAGGAAAGTTTCTAGATGTCCCCGCCGACGTTCGGCGGCGACGGGGCGCGGGCGACGTGAATGCCGCACTCGGTCTTGTCCTGACCGGCCCAGCGGCCGGCGCGCACGTCCTGGCCTTCCTCGACCGGCTTGGTGCAGGGCCAGCAGCCGATCGACGGGAAGCCCTGGGCGACCAGCGGATGGGTCGGCAGGTCGTATTCGGCGATATAGCTGTCCAGGTCGTCCTTGCCCCAGTTGGCCAGGGGATTGAACTTCATCTGGTGCTCGGCCTCCTCGACCACCGACAGCCGCAGGCGGTCGCCGCCGTGGAAGCGCTTGCGGCCGGTGATCCAGGCGTCGAAGCCTTCCAGCGCCTTGTCGAGCGGGAGCACCTTGCGAATGTTGCAGCAGGCGTCCGTGTCGGTCTGCCACAGGTCAGCCTTGGGGTCGTGCACGGCGAGGTCGGCGAAGCGCGGGCGCAGGTCGCGCACGTCGGTCAGGCCCAGCCGGGCGGCCAGCTGCTTGCGGTAGTCCAGCGTCTGGCCGAACAGCATGCCGGTGTCGAGGAACAGCACCGGAATGTCCTTGCTGACCTGGCTGGCCAGGTGCAGCAACACCGCCGACTCCGCCCCGAAGGACGAGACCAGCGCCAGCTTCGGCCCGAAGGTCTCGAACGCCTCTTCGATGACCGTGCGCGGGTGGGCCGAGCGAAGTTCGGCGTCCAGCCGGGCGGCCAGGGTCGGGGGCCGCTCGAGTTGATCGAAGGCCATCAGCCTCGCTCCTCGAAGACCGGCGCGCGGGCGTCAACCGCGCGCTGGTAGACATGACGATAGCGGCCGGCGGCGGCGGCCCAGTCTTCCGCCGTCGACCCGTCGACCGGGACGAACGCGTCCATGCCGCAGCGAACCATGAACCCCGCCTGCTCGCGCAGCACGTCGCCGACCGCCCGGATCTCACCGGCGTAGCCGAACCGCTGCCGCAGCAGGGCCGCGGAGCTGTAGGCCCGGCCATCGCCGTATTTCGGGAAGGCCAGCGCCACCAGCACCAGGCGCGGCAGGTCATAGGCCAGATCCTCGACCGCCTCGTCGGGCAGCACGCGGACGCCGACCGGACGGCCGGCCGACAGCAGCGCGTCGCCCTCGGCCTGGAAGCGTGTCAGCGACAGGATCACCGGCCCCTCGGGGATCGCGTCCTCGTCGGCCAAGGTGGTGAAGCCATCCTCGGCGGCGCTGTAGAGGCCGTCGGTCAGCCTAATGAGCGTCGGCATAGACGGCCTCCTTGAACGGGGCCATACCCAGGCGACGCACGGTGTCGAGGAACCGCTCCTCGCCCTGACGGACGGACAGATAGGTCTCAACGAGGGTCTCGATGGCGTCCGGCACCCGCTCGGCCGACATGCCGGGACCGAGGATCTGGGCCAGCGAGGCGTCCTCCTGGCCCGAGCCGCCGAGGCTGAGCTGGTAGAATTCCTCGCCCTTCTTGTCGACGCCGAGGATGCCGATGTTGCCGACATGGTGGTGGCCGCAGGCGTTGATGCAGCCGCTGATCTTGATCTTCAGCTCGCCGATCAGCTCCTCGCGGTCCGAGTCCTCGAACCGTTTGGCGATGGCTTGGGCGATCGGGATGGCCCGGGCGTTGGCCAGGGCGCAGTAGTCCAGCCCCGGGCAGGCGATGATGTCACTGATCAGGCCGATGTTCGGCGTGGCCAGATCCGCCGCCGCCAGCGCCGCGTGCACCGCCGGCAGGTCGTCCAGCTTCACATGCGGCAGAACGAGGTTCTGCTCATGCGTCACGCGGATGTCGTCGAGGCTGTAGCGCTCGGCCAGATCGGCCACCAGATCCATCTGGTCGGCCGAAGCGTCGCCCGGGGTCGCCCCATGGGCCTTCAGCGAGATCTCGACAATGCCGTAGCCGGACTTCTTGTGCGGCTTGACGTTGTTGCGGGCGAACCGCGCCAGCGCCGGGCTGGCGGCCCTGGCGGCCTCGAACGCGTCCGACCGCGCCGGCATGCTGTCGAAGTTCAGCGGCGTGAAGGCGGCGCGGATGCGGGCCAGCTCGGTGTCCGGCAGGTCGGCGGGCACGACGTCGATCTTGCCCCACTCCTCCTCGACCTGCCGGGCGAACTCGGCAGCGCCGAGCGAGGCGACGAGGATCTTGATGCGGGCCTTGTACTTGTTGTCCCGCCGGCCATGGCGGTTGTAGACGCGCAGGATGGCCTGCAGGTAGCTGAGCAGGCTGCCCACCGGCAGGTGCTCGCGGATCGTCGGACCGACATAGGGCGTGCGCCCCTGCCCGCCACCGACGATCACCTCAAAGCCCAGCGACCCGTCGCGTGACCGGCGCAGCACCAGGCCGATGTCGTGCACCCGCGCCGCCGTGCGGTCCTTCGCCGAGGCCGTGACTGCGAACTTGAACTTGCGCGGCAGGTAGCTGAATTCCGGATGCAGCGTCGACCACTGGCGGATCACCTCTGACCAGACGCGCGGGTCGTCGATCTCCTCGGCCGTCGCGCCCGCATAGGGGTCGGCCGTGACGTTACGGATGCAGTTGCCGCTGGTCTGGATGGCGTGCAGATCGACCTCGGCCAGCTCGTCGAGGATGTCGGGGGTCTGGCCCAGCTTGATCCAGTGCAGCTGCAGGTTCTGGCGCGTGGTGAAGTGGCCGTAGCCCTTGTCATAGGTGCGCGCGATCCGGGCCATGCGGCGCATCTGGCGGCTGTCCAGCGAGCCGTAGGGAATGGCGATCCGCAGCATGTAGGCGTGCAGCTGCAGATACAGACCGTTCATCAGCCGCAGGGGCTTGAACTGGTCCTCGGTGATCGCGCCGGTCAGACGCCGTGCGACCTGGCCGCGAAACTCGGCGGCCCGGTCGGCGAGGAATTCCTTGTCGATACTGTCGTAGCGATACATGCGGGCTACTTCCTGCGGATCAGGTCGACACGGCCGGTAGAGCGGGCCGCGCCGGTGGCGGCGAGGATCGCCTCGACGCCGGCGCCGCCCTCGGCCTGCTTGCCGTGGGTGGGTTCATTGGTGGGGCCGAGCGCTCGCAGGCGCTCGCGGTAGCTGACGGGAGCCCAGCCGCCCGGCGCTTCGACGACATCGATCAGATAGGGCTCGACCACGACGGTGGACTGCGAGAGGGCGACGTCGACGGCAGCCGGCCCGGCGGCGTCATCATCGGCGAACAGCTGGCCGTCCGGGAACTGCTCGACCCAGTGGCCGTCCGTCCAGAACACGACCTCCCCATCGATCAGGCGGTTGGCGGTGAGGGCTTTCATCAGTTGCTCCTTCCTCCCCGCGCAGCGGGGAGGAGGACCGCTCGGAGAGCGGTGGGGGGGGCAGCGCGAACGCCAGCGGTCCCATCCTGAATTCGGGCCTTTCCGGTCCA
>JBKJII010000462.1:0-3211 GCA_046598505.1 Caulobacter sp.
CGGTTCGCTGGTGGATGCTGACCGTGCCGCTCGATGCGCGGACCGGGGCGGTCACCGTTCGGACGCCAGATTCGGAAGACGCGCCGATCCGCCGCATCGACGGCGCGGGTCGCCTTCGCAGTCAGGACATCAACGCCATCTTCCAGGTCATGGTCGTCGTCGATGTGAACCGCATCGGCACGGTCGATGTCGGACAGCTCGGCGACTACATCGGCATGGTCACCCTGGCCCAGGTCGACGCCCAGGCCGATGTGGCCGGGTTCGAGACCGTGCTGAACCTGTTCCAGGACCCGGCCGGCGTCTCCGGTCTGACCGACTGGGACCTGACCTATCTGCGCCAGCTCTACGCCGCCGATCTCAGTGTTCTGAGCGCCTCCGCACAGGTCGGCAGGATCGCGGGCGCCATGGCGCGGGCCGAGGAAGCCGACGATGCGAACGGCGACTGACTTGGTGGCGATGAGCTGACCAAGCTGTTCGCCGCGTCCAGGTGACCGTTTCGCATCCCCCCGGCTTGTATCGCTTGCACCGGACCGCAATATGAGGACGGAACCGCGACCGACGTGAGTCGCGGGCCCCAGCATTCAGCGAGACCTCATGCGCGACCCGATCGATTACATCTCCAGCAACCTCGTTCCCATGGTGGTGGAGCAGTCCAGTAGAGGCGAGCGCGCCTTCGACATCTTCTCCCGCCTGCTGCGCGAGCGGATCATCTTCCTGACCGGGCCCTTCGAGGACGGCATGGCCAGCCTGATCTGCGCCCAGCTGCTGTTCCTGGAATCGGAGAACCCGAAGAAGGAAATCAGCATGTACATCAACTCGCCGGGCGGGGTGGTGACCAGCGGTCTCGCGATCTACGACACCATGCAGTACATCAAGAGCCCGGTCTCGACGGTCTGCATGGGCATGGCCGCCTCGATGGGCAGCCTGCTGCTGTGCGCCGGTGCGGCCGGCCAGCGCGTGTCGCTGCCGAACGCCCGGATCATGGTCCACCAGCCTTCCGGCGGCTTCCGCGGCCAGGCGTCTGACATCATGCGCCATGCCGAGGACATCCTGGCGACCAAGAAGCGGCTGAACGAAATCTATGTGAAGCACTGCGGCCGGACCTACGAGGAAGTCGAGACGACCCTCGACCGCGACCACTTCATGAGCGCCGAAGACGCCAAGGCCTGGGGCATCGTCGACCACGTCCAGACCACCCGCGAAGGCGCAGAGGCCGACGCGAAGAGCTAGGGATCACCGTTGTTCTCCCTCCCCATAAAGGGGAGGGGGGATTATCCCGTAAGTTGTGACGCAATCAAGAGTAGAAAAACCTCCCGCTCCTGCTCCGTCTCCACCCGATACCGGTCAAAGTCCGCGCCGCTCAGCCGGACATCGGCGAACAGGCCGGCCGGGTCTTCATGAAAATGCAGGCAGGCTCGGCCGCCTCGGTAGAACACGCCCCGGCCCTTTTCCTTCAGGCCGGGCAGGGCGCGGACGGCCGCCAGCAGCGGCTCGAGCCGGTCGAGGGCGTCGACGCCCGCGTGTTTCATCAACGCCGCGCCCTCAGGGCCGCCCCTTGAACACCCGGTAGCCCTTTTCATCGGCCAGCCGCAGCATCTCGCGGTCGCCTGAGGTGTCGCCATAGGCCGCGGCCAGGCGCACGTCCTCGCCGTAGACCTCCCGAAGGCGCCGGACCTTCTCCGGACCGCGACAGTTGGGTCCGGCAAGCATGCCCAGCACCTTGTCGTCCTTGTCGAAAGCGAAGGCGCTGGCGATCAGCTTGTCGCAGCCCAGGCCCCGCGCGAACGGCGCGATCAGCAGGTCGGGCGAGGCGCTGACGATGATGGTCTTGGCCCCGCTGGCCCGCCAGCCCCGCCAGGCCATGATGGCGTCGGGCCGGAACAGGCGCGGCGCGGCCACTTCGGCGAAGGTCCGGGCTTCCGCCTCGAGCATCTCGCGCGGCACGCCCTTGAGGAATTCGCGGATCGCGGCCGACTTCATCCGGCCCCGGTTGCTGTGGATCAGGTAGGCGATCGCCGACGGCATGAGCCTGAAGCAGCCCCAGGCCCAGCGCAGCGGACCCGCGCGCCATTTCAGGAAGGCGGTGAAGCTGTCCTCGACCGTCAGGGTGCCATCGAAGTCGAAAGCGACCAGCGCCGGCTCGTCGAGCGGATCGGCCATGACCGGCCGCGAGGACGAGAGCCCCTGCGCCAGTAGTGATCTGCGTCCCATACTTTACCCAACCCCGGCCACTGGGGGCCGTTTCGATCACGATTCCGGGACTTGTGACACCGACCTGACGCCGCAGGCGCGGCGCACGACCGGTGCAAGCTTCGGAGTCGCTTGTGCCACAGCGGGTCAATTCCCATCTGTCGTTGCGAGAGCGAGGCAATCACCGTGCCGGGTTCAACGCGCCTTTCGCAGGGGTTGTGGCCTCTGGGCGCTTGTCCCGCAGCGCCGGATCGGGGATTGTCAAGGATTGGAAAACTCCCGGCGCGTATCCTGCATGTTCATCGCGGGATAAACCGCACAGGGGTGGGCGAGCCGGACCGTCGGTCCAGCGTCGCCAGAGCGTGAGAAGAGCAATGACCAAGGCCGCCAGCGGCGACTCGAAGAGCACCCTGTACTGTTCTTTCTGCGGGAAGAGTCAGCATGAGGTGCGCAAGCTGATTGCCGGACCGACCGTGTTCATCTGTGATGAATGCGTCGAGCTCTGCATGGATATCATCCGCGAAGAGCACAAGATCGCCTTCGTGAAGTCCAAGGATGGTGTTCCGACCCCGAAGGAAATCAGGGAAGTCCTCGACGATTACGTCATCGGGCAGGATCACGCCAAGAAAGTACTGAGCGTCGCAGTGCACAACCACTACAAGCGGTTGAACCACGCCCAGAAAAACAACGACGTCGAACTGGCCAAATCCAACATCATGCTGGTCGGCCCGACAGGCTCGGGCAAGACGCTGCTGGCCCAGACCCTGGCCCGAATCATCGACGTGCCGTTCACCATGGCCGACGCCACGACCCTGACCGAAGCCGGTTATGTCGGCGAAGACGTCGAAAATATCGTCCTGAAGCTGCTCCAGGCCGCCGACTACAATGTCGAACGCGCCCAGCGCGGCATCGTCTACATCGACGAAATCGACAAGATCAGCCGCAAGTCGGACAATCCATCCATCACCCGCGACGTGTCGGGCGAAGGCGTGCAGCAAGCGCTGCTGAAGATCATGGAAGG
>JBKJII010000105.1:0-2204 GCA_046598505.1 Caulobacter sp.
CCTTCGCCCGCGCCATGAGCCGCAAGGGCCCGGCGTTCATCGAGGCGGCGCTGTAATTGTGGGACAGACACCGCTGGTGTCTGTCCCCGTCGACAACGAAAAAGGCCCGCCGGATCGCTCCCGCGGGCCCTGTCTTTTTCAGATCGGCCTGATGGTCAGTTGCTGACCTTGTTGGTGGCCATCTTGCAGCCGCCGCCGATGCCCGAGGCCTGACGGCAGCTGAGCACTTCCTTCGGGGTCTGGGCGCTGGCCGGGTAGTTCAACACCCAGCCCGGCAGGCCGTCCGTGCAGGAGACTTCGATGAAGCCGTCGCCGGTTTCGGTCTTGCCGATGATGCGGGCGTCGGCGACGACGCAGGAGCCCTTGCCGAGCGCCTTGAGGTCGTTGCTGATCTTGACCATCGACGCGGCCCGCGGGGTGAACGAGCACTGATAGCCCTGCAACTCGGCGATGACGCAGCTGAAAACCTTGCCGCCGCCGTTGGCGTCGAACACGCCCACGCCGCCGTCCGGACGGTCCGAGCACTTCAGCTCGACAACTTCCGTGCGGGCCACGCGCGAGGGGAACAGGGCGTACTTCTCGACCTTGCAGGGGAAGCCGACCTTGGTCGCGAGGCGGGAATAGAGGTCCGCCTGTTCGGTCTTGGCTTCGCGGGCGTCGGTCAGGGTGCACTCCGCGCCGCCGGGGGCATTGGCGCAGTCGATGGCGCGGGCGAGCGAGCCGTTGGAGGCGCGTTCGAGCACGTAGCCCTTGCCGTCCTCACAGGCGACTTCGAAATAGAGCGAACCGTTCACCGCTGAAAGGATGTAGCGCTTGTCCTTGACGACGCAGTTCTTGCCCGAAGAGGCGGCCAGGCCGTCGACCATCGCGAGTTGGGCTTCACGGCTGGTCAGCTGGCAGGAGAGGTTCGAGCCGGGCTCGTAGGCCAGACAGGTGTTGGCCTTGACCGCCTTGCTGGCGTCGGCCGGATAGGAGGCGACCAGCACGAAGCCGGAGCCGTCCTTGCAGGCGACTTCGAAGAAGGTGCTGCTGGCGCTGGCGCCGATCGAGCGGGCCTGGGCGATGTCGCAGGTCGCGCCGGACTTGGCGACGAACGGCGCGACCGCCTGAACGGGGTCGACGTTGGCGGGCAGTTTGCAGGCGAGCTGGCCGGGCTTGCCGTCGGGGCCGGGCTTGGCCGTCTCGAGGCAGGGATAGTAGGCCGGGGCCGCGCCGCCGGGGGCCGAGGCGACGATCACGCCGCCCAGGCCGGGGTTGCAGGCGATTTCGTAGTAGGCCTGCTTGGTCTTGGGGTCCGCGCCGACCCAGCGGGCGTCGGACAGGGTGCAGGCCAGATTGGCGGCGGTGATCAGAGCCGGCGCGTCGGCCATGCCCTTTTCGCGAGACTTGGCGTCGACGCCGTCGGCCGGGGCCACGGGCTTCTTGGCCGCCAAAACGATGGTGGCGGGCGCCAGCACCATCAGCGCCAGAACGGCCGCCAAGCCGATCCCGAACTTCTTCATTATTCTGTCTCCTGGCAGATTCCTCGCGCGGACTTAAACGCGTGCTTTTTTCAGGGGTCAAGCTTGCGCAACTGACTGGCGGAATTGCGGCGCGGGCCTGAACGGCCGATGATGGCGGCATTCATCGGGAGTGCAGCAAGTTGCGGGACGGCATGGAAGAGACGGCGGCCGAGATCCGACGCCCGAAACTGGACTATCCCTTTGAAGCTGGTCCCACACCCGGGACGGGTGAAGCGCTTGACGTCGCGCCAGGGGTCAAGTGGTTGCGCATGCCGCTGGGCGGGGCGCTGCAGTTCATCAACGTCTGGGCTATCGAGGACGGCGAGGGCTGGTGCGTGGTCGATACCGGCATGCAGACCCGCGACACTTCGCAGGCCTGGCGCACTGCGTTCAAGGAGGCCCTGGGCGGCCGGCCGATTACCCGGGTGATCGTCACGCACCTGCATCCCGACCATATCGGCCTGGCCGGCTGGATGACCCGCAAGTTCCAGTGCCGGCTGTGGATGACCCGGCTGGAGTATCTCCAGTGCCGCATGCTGGTGGCCGACACCGGCCGCGAGGCGCCCGAGGACGGTGTGCAGTTCTACAAGGCCGCCGGCTGGGACGAGGACGCGCTGGAGAACTACCGCGCCCGCTTCGGCGGCTTCGGCAAGGCGATCTACCAGCTGCCCGACAGCTTCCGGCGAATCGATGACGGCGAAA
>JBKJII010000132.1:0-6555 GCA_046598505.1 Caulobacter sp.
GGCCGGCAGGCCCGCCTCGCCGACATTGACCCGGGCGATGTTGAGCATCTGCTGCGACAGGTCGAGACCGACGGCGCGGCTGGCCTGTCCGGCCAGCAGGGTCAGCATGCGGCCGGTCCCCGCGCCCAGATCGACCATCAGGCCGAGCGGCCCTTCGCCCACGGCCTTGCGGATCTCGGCCTCGACTTCGGCTTCGGCGACATAGAGGGAGCGGATCTCGTCCCAGCGGGCGGCGTTGCGCGCGAAATAGGCCGCGGCCTCGGCCCCGCGTTCGGTCGCCACGCGCGACAGCCGCTCGGCGTCCTGCGCCAGTTCGGCGTCCCGGGAATCGATCAGCGCCAGGGTCTGGTCGGCCAGTACCCGGCCCCCGCCCTGCGCGGCCAGCCGGTAGAACACCCAGGCCCCGTCGGGAAAGCGTTCGACCAGCCCGGCCTCGGCCAGCAGCTTGAGATGGCGCGAGACGCGCGGCTGGCTCTGGTCGAGCACGGTGCAGATCTCCAGCACCGACAGCTCTTCCCGCGCCAGCAGCGCGAGGATGCGCAGCCGCGTCGGCTCGCCCGCCGCCCGCAATATCTCCACCGCCTGTCCCGATGACATTGTCATTGGGATATAAAGATATCGTTATATGATCAAGTCAAGCTGGAACGGGAGCCGCCACGGCCCCGGCCGGTGGCTGCCAGAGCTCGATCTTGATCCCCGCCGGATCGAGCAGCCAGGCAAAGTAACAGCCATCAACTCTGATCCTGCAAGCCTCCAAATGGCCGGAAGGACTCGCCAAAGTGATATCACTTTGATATGGATATCGGCGATCGACGCGAACTTCCCGCGCCGACGGGAGGTCTGGCGATGCTTGGTGTTTTCCTGAAGTCCCCGCGCAAGCGGCTCGTCGCGCTGGTTCTGTTCAGCGCCCTGCTCGCGGGCGGTGTCACGCTCTGGCTGACTCAGGCCTGAACCGGCGACAGCAGCGGCTCGCCGTGGAAAAACAGGCGCAGGTTCTCCAGCGTCTGGCCGACCATCTTCGGGATGCTTTCGAGCGTTCCGCCGGCGGTATGGGGCGTCAGGACCGTATTGGGCACGTCGGCCCAGCGGGCCGCAGGCGTCGGCTCGGTCTCGAACACATCGAGCGCCGCCATGCCCAGCCTGCCGTCTTTCAGGGCCGCGATCAGCGCGTCCTCGTCGACGACTGAACCCCGCGCGACGTTGACCAGACAGCCGCGCGCGCCGAGCGCCTCGATCAC
The DNA here is from genome assembly GCA_046598505.1 of Caulobacter sp. Taxonomy (GTDB): domain Bacteria; phylum Pseudomonadota; class Alphaproteobacteria; order Caulobacterales; family Caulobacteraceae; genus Caulobacter. The sequence continues at coordinate 1,239 of JBKJII010000132.1, forward strand.
CGCGCCCGAGATCAGATGATGGTTGGCCGCGTCGCCGCGGCAGCAGACGAACAGCGCGTCGCTGTCGCGGGCGAGAGCCAGCAGCCCCTCGGCCTTGGGCCAATGGGTTTCCTTGTCGTTCGGTCCCCACCAGGTGACCTGCATGCCGAACGGCTCGACCCGGCGGGCGACGGCCGCGCCGATATGCCCGAGCCCGACGATCCCGGCCTTGCGGCCCATCAGGCCTGGCCGGGGCCGCATGCGATCAGCGTGGGTCCAGCGACCTTCGCGCACAATCCGGTCGCCGGTGACGATGCCGCGCCAGGCAGCGAGGAAGGACCCGACCGCGTGGTCGGCGACATCCTCGGCGTTCAGCCCCTGGGAGTGGGTCACGGCGATGCCGTGCGCCCGGCACCAGGGCACGTCCACGCCGTCGTAGCCGACACTGACGCAGGCGACGAGGCCCAGGCGCGGCATGTCGCCCAGCAGATCCGGCGACAGCTTGATCTCGCCGGCATGGATGATGGCCTGGACCTCGCGACCCGCGCCGGCGAGGAAGGCCGCCCGGTCCGGATGCTCCCAGAGCCGGATCACGCGATAGGCCGGTTCAAGCGCCGCCTGCAGGGGCAGCAGCATCTCATGCGAGATCAGGACGACGGGCGGAGTCCGGGCATCAGTCATGCCCCGACATCGCGCCCGCCGCCCCGCGCGTCAATCGACGTCGTGGTGAGCCGGCCTAGAGAAGCCACGCCGCGCCCGGATCGCTCAGCGACAAAGGCCGTGCATCCCCGTTGATCAGCAGGGCGAAATCGGCCGCGCCGTCACCGTTGACGTCAAGCTGCAGGGTCGTGACCCCGCCCAGGGCGTCATAGGTGGCGACCGCTTCGCCCGCGGTGCGGGAGAAGGCCGAGACGAAATGGAACGCCTGGTCGCCGGCCGTATTGCTGTCGGCATCGATGGTTCGCAGGTCGATCCGGTCCTCAAGACGGTTGAAGTCGGTGATCCGGTCAGAGGCGCCGACGGCCGAGTCGCTGACCGCGAGGAAGACAAAGGTGTCCGCCGCCGCGCCGCCGGTCAGGATGTCCCCACCCGCGCCGCCGATCAGCTGATCGATCCCTCCACTGCCCAGGAGCTGGTCCGCGCCATCGTCGCCGAACAGCACGTCAGCGTCCGCGCCGCCATTGAGCGTGTCGTTGCCGGTCCCGCCGATCAGGGTGTCACGGCCGTCGCTGCCGAACAGCTGGTCGTCGTCCGCTCCACCATCGAGACGGTCGTCGCCGAAGCCGCCAAAGAGCCGGTCGGCGCCCGCATCCCCATTGATGACGTCATTGCCGGCCTCGCCCTTCAGCAGGTCGGCGCCGCCGAGCCCGTTGATCAGGTCGGCGTCCGATCCACCGGTCAGGCTGTCGCCCCCCGCCGTGCCGGTCAGAACCTGCGCCGGCGTCCAGCCGGACGGATCGAAGCCGGAAAAATTGGCGGCCGTGAAAGCCGTCACAGCCGTGCCCTGGAATACGATCAACGTGGTCCAGTCCGCCCCTTGGGCATCGGCGTTGATCTGCAACAGAGTGTCACCGGCGCTGGCGGTCAGCCGCAGATAGCCGGTCCCGAAAGGATTGGCTCCGCCAAGGTTGGCGAACACCGGCAGCAGGTCGGTCAGATCGACGCGATCGCCGAGCGCACCCGTCGCGAAGTCCGTCACCACGACGGCCTGGCCGGAGAGGTTGGCCTGCGGACGGATCACGTCCACGCCCGCGCCTCCGGTGATGGTCGCAGCCGCCCCGATGATGAAGGTGTCGGCGCCGTCTTCGCCGAACAGGACGTCCGTCCCGCCGTCGATGGCCTCGATGCGATCATTGCCGGCGCCGCCGTAGACAGTGTCGTCGCCCAGGCCGCCGCGCAGGGTGTTGGCCCCATCGTTGCCGCGGATCACATCGTCGCCTTCGCCACCCGTGGCATTCTCGATCGTGACTCCGTTGGCGATCGTGTAGCCGCCGTAGATACCGTAGGCGTAGGAGATCCAGCCGCCACCGCCCTGCTCGTACTTCAGCGTCGCGGCGCGCAGGTCGATGTTCGCGTCTTTGGTCCCCAGGTAGACGATGGCGTCCGTGCCACCGGCGTCCCAGATGCAGGAATAGAAGGTCCCGGCCGCATTCTCGTCCTTGAGGACATAGATGTCGTCGCCCGTGGCGTGGGTTTCGTTGACGCCGTACTTGTCCTGGATCGCGGCGATGTCGAAGGCCATCAGCCCCCCCAGCCAGCCGTAGGGATCGGTGGTCTCAGCAGACCCGTAGGGCGACCTCTGCCAGCCGTCCTCGTAGGACATCATCGTATAGACGCTCTGGTTCAGGTCGAAGTCGCCGTTGGTGTAGTCGAAGGCGACGCCGTCGCTCGTCACGCCGTTCATCACGCCCGAGCGGCCGCCGTTGTCGTGCGGGTGCGCCAGGCCGTGGCCATGCCCCATCTCATGAATCAGGGTGGTGAAGGTGAAGCCGCCCGGCGCCAGACCCGCCTCGGTCCAGCGCTCGTCGAGCGCGTTGAACTCGGCCTGGCCTTCATTCTCTTCGTCGGGCGGGCTCATCCGGCCCAGCAGGCTGACACCCGGCCCCGGCGTCCCGTTGTAGGTGACGAACACGAAGTCGGCCTCGGCCCGGGTGTCGACATGGATGTAGACGATGTCCGAGACGCTCTCGTAGGCGTCAAAGGCCAGGTTCAGCGCGCTGATTTCCCAGTCGGACCAGCCCTTTGCAACCATGGTCTCGGTCGAGCCGGGCGTGGTCGGGTCTTCGTCGATGAAGACGTCGCCGGTCTTGGCGAGGTAGTAGGTAATGACGTTCTTGCCCTCGATCCCGTAGGGGTTCGAAGGCGCGCCGCTGAACGCATTGCCGGTTGAACGGGGGCCTTCCGCACCGTCGGGATTGCGCGACGAGCCGTCGATCTGGCTCCCCCAGTCGATCGCGTAGAGCGGGCTGTCCGGCTTGTAGTAGGGCTTGTAGCTGAAGCCGTCGGCCTCGCGGGCGAAGACCTCGTAGTCGCCGACGCTATCCCCGTTCGGGCCGTCCTGCTCGACGTTGTCGAAGCCGCGGGCGTTGATGAAGTAGGTCCCGGTGTGCTCGGCTGTGAAGGTCAGCAGCGCGTCGAGGCCCGATGGCGTATTCGGACCGCCGCCGTCCGCGGTGGTGATCAGATGGCCAGACGAGTCGTAGAGTTCGAGGTAGCTGTCGGCGAGCGGCACGCCACTGGGGCCGGCCAGCTTCAGATAGACGCCGATCTCGTAGGAATGGCCGGCGACCAGGTCGATGCGGAAGAAGTCCTGATCACCGACCATGTCGATCGAGCTGACGATGGAGGGACCGCCGACAATGATCGTCGACATCGTGCTTGTGTCGCCGGGCTGCTGGTCGATCGTCAGCAGCAGGGGCGCCGCGAGAGGAACCGGTGACTTGATGTCGCCGACGCCGTCAATCGCCAGGGCGGTGGCAAACTTGGCAGCCAGGCCGCCCCGCCAGAGACCCGACATCGCCGGGCCGGCGGCATAGTCCGTTACGCTGTCGTCAAACGCAGGTGCGACCGCATACTCGTCGCCGAACGCTGCACCATACCGGTAGGCCATTGGAGTCCCTCCTGAGGAGGTCGCCGGCGGGACGCTGCAGGGCGGGCGCGACGACCATTCTGATCACCCAACGACCGACGTTCCGGGATTCATCCCGGACAACTTGAAAAAGGATCGTTGAAGTGGCGAACCCGCCTTCGGGCGGTCCAGCCTCGTCTGAACGGACGTCGACAATGACGGCGTCAGGGTCAAGGCGAGCGACCTCCGGCGCGCCAGATCCGGTCCCTCCCCGGCCATCCGGGGAACCGCGATCGGCAAACGGGTTCGAGGCCGCTAACGTCGTTGCATTTGAAACCGTTCCAGGGCGCCGGTTCGGCTGGAGCCGTGGCTATCGCCCGGGATGTTTCCAGCCGACTGGATTTCTAGAGAATCCAGTCGTGCTCGGGGACACCTCGATAGACCAGCGGTCCGTCCTGACTTTCGCCGAACCGCGGCATGGTGAAGTGCGCTTCGAACACGGCCGGCGCATGGCTGCTCTCAGCGCTCTGCCAGCTGTCGTGATCCAGCTGGAGACCCACCACCGCCTTGGAGTCGTTGGCGGCGATGGCGCCGGGGTCGGTCGGAGCGCCCCCGGCCAGCCCGATGAAGCTGGCATTGGTCACCGCGGTGGCCGTCACGTTCTTGAGCAGCAGCGTCCGGCCGTTCGAGAAGGTGATCAGCGTGTCGGTCCCGCTCTGCACCTTGCTGGAATACCCACCGAAGGCGGTGACATCGATGCGGTCCGTGCCGACCAGGAAGCCGAGCGCCGTGTCCGTTCCGGTCTCGGCGGTCATGACCAGAATGTCGGCCCCGGCCCCGCCGATCAGCGTGTTGGACTCCGTCCCGCCGACCAGGATGTCGTTGCCGTCCCCGCCGTCTAGCCTGTCGTTATTCGACCCGCCCTCCAGGCGATCGTCACCGCCCAGGCCGTAGAGCGTGTCGTTGCCGGCGAGGCCCTGGATGCGGTCCGCGGCGGCCGTGCCGTTGATCGTCTGGCTCGCGGCCGTTCCGACGATCTCATTGTAGCTCGGCGGCGGCGGAGGCGACGGAGGCGGAGGCGGAGGTGGGGGTGGTGGTGGAGGCGGCGGAGGCGACAGCCCGATGAAGCTGGCGTCTGTCACTGTGCCGGCGGTAACGCCGGTCAGCTGGAAGGTCACCCCGCTGGCCAGGGTGATCAGCGTGTCGGCGCCGACCTGGGCCTTGGTGTACTGGTAGATGTTGAAGGCCGTGACGTCGATGTGATCCGTGCCGACCAGGAAGTCGGTGATCGTGTCTGCCCCGCCCGACAGCGAGGCGACGAACACGTCCGCCCCGGCGCCGCCGGTCTGGGTGTCGTTGCCGGTCCCGCCCGTGAGATTGTCACCGCCGGCGCTGCCGACGAGGACATCGTCCCCGCCCCGGCCGTCGAAGATGACGCCCACGCTGCCGTCATTGGCTGACGGATTGACCGTAAAGGTCTCGGCCGCCGCCGTCCCGCGAACCGTGGCCGAAACCCCGCCCGAGGCAGAGGCCTGGACCTGTTCGATACCGGTGACGTTAAAGCTGGCCGTGCCCGAAACCGCAGTCTGGGCCTGGAGGTCGACGGTAAAGCCGGCGCCCAGCTTCAGCAGATCGACGCCGTTGCCGCCGGCGACCGAGCCGCTGGTCGCGCCCCCGCCGGCCGCGCCGTTCAGCACGAAGCTGTCGTCACCGTCGCCGCCGTCCGCGTTGGCGCCCGGATTAACGTCGAGGAACACGTCGTTGCCGCCG